>JBDRNS010000013.1:0-39295 GCA_043810865.1 archaeon
CCACTCACCAACCCAACTTCACTTCCAAGAGCATAAGAAAACGCGACAATACTTATAACTAAAAGAAAAATCTGCGACAATGCAATTTTCTTCACATCTTTTTTTCTATTTTTCATTTATTCTCCTGTTAAGTCCGTGACATTTACTGCCTGTCTTGTTTCATATCCTTGTTGCCCGAGATAATTTCTTACAACACCACAGTCCCCGAATGCACTGCAAATATCTCCTTTTTCCTGCTCCCACTGCATAACAATTTCCCCATTTTCATCAAGGCAGGTTACAGCACCCTGAACATTTGTTATCGTTTCTTGTTCTCCAAACCTTCCTCCTTGAATTAAATCCTGCAACACGCTAGCAATTTTTTCAAAAGGATTGTTTCCTTCGAAACCTGTTTCATAAGTTACAATGCATCTTACATTTCCCACAGCACATATTGATGCAGCATCTCCTTCGCTGTTCCAAAAATCCAAGCCAGGAGAATATTTTGGAACACAAACTCCTCCTGAAACTTGCTCTCCAGATTCTTCTATAATGTAATTGTCACTTGTTTCATTCCAACTGCAATCTCTTCTGTCAGGATTTTCACAATCATTTACATTATCTTGTGCAATGCAATCCTGCCATTTGTTAACTCTGCACGCAGATGTCCTGAAAGGGGTTGTTGTTTTTGCTGTTTCAATTGACGATTGTATACAAACTTCCTGTCTGAAATCAGCGCACGGCTCAACACTTACTTCTCCGTTATAACAATACATTCTGAAATGCCTTCCACCCGGCAAGTCAGTTCCCGTCGCTGTCAGGGCATTTCCATTTACATTAATTTCACTCACGCCTTGCGCATTTTCAATATCTGTATTTACAGCACACCAGCTTTCTCCGTGCTGATATGTATCTTCCTGAAATCCGCAATTAAGATTTCTGCAGACATTTTCTCCCAAATTAGGAGAGACCCTGTCAATTGTTCTGTCATATTTTTTCCCAATGCTTCCTGAAAGATAATCGCAGTTCCCGCACGTATCCGCGTTTGTAGGATTTCCGTTCCCATCATAAGTCAACTGGCAACTTTGCACTTTTGAAATAACTTCATTCCAGTAATTCTGATTATTTGATTGGCTTGAATCATAAATGTTTCCTTGGTTCCCGCACGTATCCATAAAATAAACTTCATCTTTCCCGTCGATTAAAGTTGTTCTCTGGCTTCTTCCGCAGTTTGTTGCAAGATTCTCATTTGAGCACAAAAATCCATTGTGAAATTCAACATTTGAAGCATCTTCCTGAATTTCAATGTCCTGACATTCTGACTTTGTCACAAATCTGCAAGTTCTTTGGAAATCTCTTTCAAAAACACACGCGCCTTTTGTCTTCGGAGTTGCAAGTGCAATGCATTCTGTTTCACTTTGCACATCATTTCTGTAATTTGTTTCCAAACCATATTGCGATGAAAGTTGTTTGCATCTTGTTTGTGTTGTAAATGCCGCCTGTTCTCCTATCAAGCAACAGCCAAGTTGACATTGCGGAATTTCATCTGACTGAGAATCATACCATCTCCCTAAAGAATCTCCTTCAGGTGGCTCGCATTGTGTCTGCGGAGTGTTTTCCATGCAAACACCTTCCTGATTATTTACACATGTCCCAAGCTGGCAATAACTTGTTGATTCGCACGACGTCGGCGCGCTTCTCAAATCATTTGAAGTGTCGCATTGTGATTCATCTTCAACATTCTGGCACCACGCTCCTCCCTGCCCGTCAACAACTTTTGTTTTCTCACAGCAAAAACTCGCGGTTTGCGAAGAAACAAAATTGCTTTGCAAAAAGATAAATAAAAACATAGTTAAGAAAATCATTCCGATAAAAATTTGTTTCTCTTTTTTCATTTTAATATCCTGCAGGGAATTTTACGCTTCTCGACGCAAATTGGAATTTGTCTCCTGTATTCCTGTCTGTCAAAACATAAATCGTCCCGTCTGTTTCCTTGTATGGCTTTTCAACTTTCAAATGAGGATAATAACTCATGTAAAGTGTGGTTTCAGCATCTCCGTATGTAGCTTCATAGTTGAGTATGCTTTCAGCAATGCTCACTAATTCATAAAGATTATTGTTCAAAACAACATTTATCTTTTCGAATCTTTGCGTTTCTTCTTTACGCAAAGTCAAAACAGTGTTTAAAGTTACAATTAATTTTTCAGGAAGAAGTTCAACACCCGTATCTCCCGAAGACAAACTCACTTCATAGCCCTGTCTTTCAAAATTTTCTTTCATCGTCTCGAGACATCCTGTTACATCCTCCTGAATGTTTCCCTCAATTTCATTTTCAATATGATTTTTCAAAAACGGCTGCTGCATCACGCACGGCTTGTAATCTTCATTTATGTAGCACAAAAATTCTATTTTTTCGTCTTTGTAAAGAATGTAATTTTCTGGCTCTAAACTTCCGCCCTGTGTGGAAATTGTTTGCACCGAATTTTTTATTCCGTCTTCAAGGCAACTTTTCATGAAAACATCAGGATTGCTGGCTCCGATTCCTAAATTTACAAGAATTCCCGGAAAAAGAAAATAAATCATTGCAGCAACTCCGACAATAACTATTGCAATAATTATAAAAATTGTAAGCTGTCCCCTTTTGTTTTTAGGAAAATTCCCCACCACTTTTTTCATTATTCCTAAAAGGAAATCTTATTTAAAAACCTGACGTCAGGAAAAGGACTTTGTTCAAAAAGACATGGTTTTATTTTGCTTGTTAAACAGAATAAAAATATAAACAACCTATCAGATTTGCTTCACTCATCTTATTCGCTCAGATTAATATGAATTATTAATAAAAAATCAGATTTATTGATTAACATTATTTATTAATGTGAGCCGAGTGTTTTGACTTAACAAATTTTCTTTTATTAATATAAAGTCAAGGCACGAGAAAGCGAACCAAATTATTTCTGCAATAAAAATAAATCAAAAAATGCCCGGACTGACTTTTATTCCGCAGCCATCTGATTTCATGTTCTCCCAAATGTCTCTGCATCTCACATAATACGTCTTCCCCTCGTTCCATCCTGTTGAATGTTCTTTGTCAAAACCTGCAGAAGTCATTAATGTTCCGTCATCAAAATTAAATCCGCATTCCAAATCATCATTCCACGAATAAACGCACTGCGCATCCTCACTTGTTAAAAGTTTCAGTTTTCCGCTTTCTTTGTATGCTCTTACAACTAAAGGATAATCGCCGTCATTACTCAGAATGAATTCCATGTTTGCAGTTGCTTCATTTTCATTTACAACAGTGTCTCTGCATCTCACAGGAATGTTGTAATTTCCGCTCGTCAAAATTAAATTTTCCTGCTTGTGGTAATCAGAATTTGTTTCAAGCAAGCCAACCCACTTCGGATTTCCGTCTGCACTTGTCCACTGGTATTCGCACATTGCATTTCCGTTGTCAGCTCCTCCGCTGGTTTCAATTTCCAAGTCAAATTTAACATCTCCTCCGACGCTGATATCTTTTGCAGCAGGATTTTCTCCCAAGTCAAACACAACCTCTTCATTATTTCCCGTCGCCGGAACAACATATGAAAGTTTCAACCCGTCAATTTCCAAAGGATTTTCAGTCACAAATAAATTATATTCAAAATCCTGATTGTTTGGGTTTCCTCTTGTATCATTGCATCTTATGTAAAACTTGTTTTCTCCCGGTTGCAAATTTGTAAGTTCTGTATTGCAACTGCTTGAACTTCCCGAAGCAACACAGGGAATTTCATTAACCATGTCATCATATTTTGTTCCGCTCGTTAAACTGTATTTGCACATGTCAACGGGCTCTTCAAATCTTATCTCTAATAATGATGACGTTTCTTCGTATGCAAGATAACTTCCGTCGTCAGGAACGAAATCTGCAGCCCCCATATCAGGAGCGCTAATATCTTCTGATGAAATGCACAAATCAATTTTTTCTTCATCTATTGTGAACACCCCTCCACTGTCAACACATCTGAAAAATATGCTGTAGTCCCCTGTAAGTTCTGCTTCATTAAAGTTGTAAACATCTTCATTTGATATCAAAGGCATTGTTATTGTCGCATTATGCATTAATCCAAAATCAGCATTTTCATTTTCAGGAACTGCAAACTCATATCTGTAGTCATTCAAAACATTTTCATAATTTTCAGCAGGATTTAACTGTATTGTGTGCGAGTCATATTTGCAGTAAGCCGGCTCGTCTGTCGTGAATGAAATATTTACTTTTTTAGATTCAGGAATGCACCCTTCATAATCACTTTCTGTTGTTATGCCCAATATTTCAGGAGGATTATTGTCATTGCCTGTATCAATGCACAATTTATTGTTTTCAGTTCTCTCATTTATCAGTTCGCAATTGCTTCCCAAACTTTGGCATTTATATTCTGTGCACGGAGTTATTCCCGTGTTGCATGCATTGCAATCTCCGTTTCCGATTGGCGCTCTCCATGGTTTGCATTCAAATCCAATATCTATAGTTCTGATTTCTCCGTAATTTAATGCCCTAAGAACAACATAAATAACTGCAGCGATTACTGCGATTATAGCTGCAACAGATGCTCCCCATGGTCCGCCTTCAAATGCAAGTGCTGCTAAAAATTTAACACCTTCTTCAGCTAAACGAGTATAAATAGCATATGATGCTACTCCTACAGTTCCAATATTTTCAACAATTCCTGAATTTTCAGCTATAATCTCCTGAATTTCAACTAAGTCCTCATAATTTCCCTCTCTTGCAGGATCTCTTGTAAAATTAGGATAATCATCGCCCCCTGAACCGGGAGCAACATTTCCGGAATTTAAGTCATAATAAGTGTCAATGTCTGTGACATCAGGACGTGAACTTTCCCACCTAAAACTTTTTACGAAATCTTCATTGAAATTCCAAAAAGCTCCAAAGTCGCCGAGAGAATAGCAAAGTTCATTTGTCTTTAACAAAAAAGATTGCGAATCGCAATTTCCATTGTCGCGCGTTTTCCAATTAATTCCCCCTGTTGCAAAATTAACAAAACCTCTTTCCTGAAGAATAGTGCAGGATATCTCTGATATTTTATCGGAAATTGTTTCCATTTCTTCAGGAACACTGTTCAAGTCAAATCCAATAGGATACTTCGGAACGCAAACAGAAAAATTAAACTTGCCGTCAATATCGACATTATGAACTCTGCAGTCATATTCTTCATTGCACTCATCAACTGAATCTTGGATTAAATTTCCGCTTTTATCATTCAAAGGATTTATTGAAAGGCATTGTGTCCACATGTTTGTCCTGCATTGTGCAATTGAAAATCCTGAATTACTTTCCACACTTGCGCAAATTTCTCCTCTGTAAGTCCCGCATTCCTCTTTCTTTATTTCCCCGTAATCGCAGTAATATCTCCAATGACTGCTTCCAACAGCATCTTTGCTGTTCCCGACGACAGGAGAATCATAAACACACCAGCTTTCCAGATTGTCATGCTCGCCGCAATTAACATTAACGCATTGGGCACTTCCGGAATCATCTTTGCAAATTTCTTGTCCGAGAGTGCATTGTTCTTCAGCAGGAAGTTTTTCATCTCTGTTATCGCAGTTGTCTTTGTAATATTTTTCTCCCTTGTAGCACATTGTGCTCTCTGTTTTTTCACAACTATCAGTTGCCGCACTACACAAAACTCCTCTTTGCCAGCTTGCATCATTAGGACATTCAGCTCCTGTTACAAAGTCACAACTTCCGTCGTCAAAAACACAAGCCCCGCTTGTAATGCTGTTCGCAACGCTCAAACATTCGCTCGCAGAACCAACTTCTCTATAATCAATTTGTTCAAAACCATAACTGTCTGTAAGCAACTGGCAATTTGCTTCTGTAGTATATCTTGAACTGCTTCCTAAAACACAGCAATCCAAACTGCATTCATTGATATTATCAATTGAGTCCTTTTCCCATATTCCTCCGTCTGTTTCACATTTTTTTTCAGGAGAGCCAGCACTGCACAATCCGTCATTTTCAATGCAAGTTCCCAACTGGCAGAACGAAGAACTTTCACACAAAGTCGGAGCGCTTTCAAAACTCTCCCCACATTGTTCATCATCATCAACATTCTGGCACCACGCTCCCCCTAACTCCTCAGTAGTTTTTTCACAGCAAAAAACTCCTTCTTCAGCAGAAACAATTCCTATTTGTTTTATTGAAAAAAATTCTCCGAGAATTTCAAAAACAGAACTGAGAAAATTATTTTCGCTTTTTTCCGCTTCAGTCAAGTCCGTCTGATGAATTAAATAACTGTTCGCAAAACTTAAATTCACAACTAAAAAAATCTGCACTGCAATAATTAAAAATAATTTTTTGTTCATCATAATCCTACACAGTTCCTGACGGCAAATCTGAATTTCTCGCCAGTGTCTCTGTATTTAATTGTATAAATTATCGATGAATCAGGAGCAGATGTTTTGTCTATTTCATATTCCGGATAAAATGCCTCATAACCAACCTGTTCAAAATCACATTCAGTCGCTTCCTTGTTTATAACTTCTTTCGCGACGTCAATTAAATTCCCAAGGTTGCTTACAATTCCTGTCCTGAAACTGCTTTGAGTTGTTGTTTCTTCATTTCTCGTCGCTGTAATGCTTTTGTCAATGTCAACAAAAATTTTATCCTGAATTATGCTAACAGAAAAATCTCCGTCTGAAGGATTAACGTCAAAACCCTGATTCCGGAAACTTGTAGCCATCTCCTCAAAACACGAATCAACATCTTCTTGTATTTCTTTCTTTATTTCACTTTCAATATGGCTTTTTAATGCCGGCTTCTGATTCACGCAAAAAGAATAGTCGCTTTGGGTGTAACAAAGATAAGAAACATTTCTGAATTCTTCGTTATCAAACTGAAAATTCACACTCAACGGATTTTCAATATCTCCTCCCTGCAAAGAAATCGTTTCAACAACATCTTTTATTTTGTCTTTCAGGCACGAGTCAAGAAAAACATTTGTATTTCCCTGGTTTCCTCCGCTGATTGATATTCTTACATCTCCCCGAAAAACAAGAAACAGCGCTATTGAACTTACAAGAATTATCGCGAGAATTATAAAAATCGTCGCCTGCCCGCTTCTTGATTTTAAAAATCCATCACCACTTTTCATTTACTTATTAGAATTAAGATACTTATAAAATTAATCTTAACTACAAAAATTACCTGCCCCGCAATTTTTTGATTTTATCGCCACTTTTTGAACCGAAATTTTTATCATCTCTTTTTAATAGTTGAACCGCGCGTTTAAGTGGATTTCGTATTAACTCTGGTTTTATAGTATAGCGTCGTGACGAAGTCCGATGCGTAACTTAAATAAATTCGCAAGCGAATGAAATGAGCGAGTCAGTGATTAAATAAAAAATTTAGTCCTCTGTCTCAACTCTCGGAGCAAGAACAAAGTTAAGTTCAACCGCTTCTGTTTTGAAGCCGACTTTAAGCGGATGATCTTCTGCAAAATGTAAATTTGTTTTGTCGCATAACTTTGCGCCTTTCATGAATTTCTGCAAATATTCAATGCTGTATTTTGATTTGCAATCTTCCGCCTCGATTTTCGCTTCATCTCCCGAGAATTCAGAAACCGCGGAATTAAATGATTTCGCTTCAATAATAAATTTCCCGTTGCTGATTTTGAATGAGCACGCATCAGAAACAACAGCGCAGTCCTCTATCGACGCATTCAAATCAAAAGAATTAATTTCAACTTTTGAACTGTATTCCATTCTTTTGTCTTTCCCGTCAAAGTCAATGTCCTCTGATTCAATCTCAATAAGATTAAGGGTAAAATGTCTTTTTATTCTGTCCTGAATGTGAATTGAAAGCATGTTTTCATTTTTTTCCAAAACCAGCGAACTTCCTGCCCCGACTCTTTTCAAAATTTGTTTCAAACTGTCAAGATTAACTCCGAGAACTTCATCTCCTGCCTCAAATTCAGAGAACGCTGTCCTTGGAATTTTGAAACCAACCATTGCGACATTTGCAGGGTCTATTGCGCTTATGCTCAATCCATTTTCATTGATTTTTATTCTTACTTCTGTAACTAATTCAGAGATAATTTCAACCGCCTTCGTCAGCAAACTTGGACTGCCTAATTTTACTAGCATTTTATATTAATGGAGGTGCGGAACCACCTTCTGTGAAAAACTGGTTCTGCCTTTTAAGCATTATTATAATGGAGTGTTTAAGTCATTGCAAAAATAATTATATAAACTCCGCGCTTTTTCCAATCTCATGGCTGTTAATGAAGAGAAAATCAGGGCACTGACGTCTTTTTATTACTCCAACCCCGAGATACAGAAAGCAATATTTGAATTTTCAAGGAACAGAGAAATCACACCAAGTTACATGATGGAAGGTTTCGGAAAACGTCCTGATTCTTTTCAGTATAAAGGAGATATTTTTGAACTTGTAAAAAAAGGCGCGACATCTTTTCACTGCTCAGAAGAACTCTGGAGTGATCCTCTTAAACTTTCTACAAATCTCAACAAAAGCCAAATGGATGATTTGAGAATCGGCTGGGATTTGCTGATTGATATTGACTGCAAATGGTTTGATTACAGCAAAAAAGCTGCAGAAGCGATAATAAATGTTTTCAAAAAACACAGCATAAAAAATATTGGAATAAAATTCTCCGGAAACAAGGGCTTTCATATAATTCTTCCTTGGGAGTCGTTTCCAAAAAAACTTGCGGATGAGGAAACAAAAAAACTTTTTCCCGACTTGCCGAGAAAAATAATCTCCTATTTGAGATTCAAGGCAGAAAATGAAATGAGAGAATCGCTTCCGGAAGATTTCTACAAGCAATTCAGAGATGTTAAAATAAAAAAAGGAATGCAATGCAGGGAATGTAAGGAAATCGCCTCTGAAATTAATTTAATTGATTATTTCTGTCCGAGTTGCAGAAGGGAAGAATCAAAAAGAAATCCTGAAAAAAATGACTACAGATGTCCTGACTGCAATATTTCTTTTGAAATAAAAAATGAGAAAATTGTTTACGAATGCAAAAAATGCAAAACTTCTTCTCTTGAAAATTCTGAAAATTTCTCCAGAAGTGTGGAAGTTGATTTGTTTGATTTGATGGGTTTGGATTTGATTCTTGTTTCTCCACGCCATTTGTTTCGCATGCCTTATTCTCTGCACGAAAAAACAGGATTATCAAGCATCCCTTTCCCTCCTGAAAAAATACGGGAATTTGATTTGAAAGATGCGGAGCCGATGAAAATTCTTAAAGATGAAATAAAAAACTTTTCTCCTGTTCCTGAAAAAGACGAAGCGTCAGAACTTTTGATGCAGGCGCTTGACTGGGGAAAGGAATACATTGCTGAAAAGACAGAAAAAAACTTTGATTTCAAACCAATCAAACTTGACAATCTTTCTGAAAGTTTCTTGCCTCCCAGCATAAGAAAAATTCTTCTCGGCGTCGACGACGGCAGAAAACGCGCGCTGTTTGTTTTGATAAATCTTTTCCGCTCGCTTGGAATGGAAAACGAGGAATTTGAAAAAAGAATTTACGAATGGAACAAGAAAAATAAGATTCCCCTTAAAGATGGCTATGTAAAAGCGCAGATTTCATGGAGTTACAGAAATAAAATAGTTCCTCCTCCGAATTTCGACAAGGATTATTACAGGGGAATTGGAATTGTTCCGACAGAAGAAGAACTGAGAAGCAAAAATCCCGTAAATTACGTAATAAGAAAAAACAATCAATCTGTCTCGGGAAAAAACAAAAACAAGGATAATTTTAAAAACTAGAACGCACTAATGCTTCTATGAAAAAAGAAGTGGTATTTTTCGGCATATTAATCTTGTCGTTAGTTTTTTTTCTCAACTTTATTTCTGCGCAAAACGAAACCTGCGATGATGATTGCAAGATAACAAACGCGTATGAATGTGTTGACGATAAAATCGGCGACTGCTCATCACTCTCTTCAGAAGAGGCAGTTTTCTCCCTTCTTGCGAGAGGGCAATGTCTCGACGAAGTTAAAGATGATTCAAAATATCAGAGCGATATAAAATACACTGCACAGGCACTCCTTGGTTCCGGCGACGAGGATGCAGAAACCTGGCTCTTGTCAAGAAACATGACTCCGACAAACCTTGACTGGTATTTGCAGATAGACAACACAGACACAGGAATAACAACATGCACTGCATCTTACACGGGAAATGCAAACACAATAACACTGGAAGAAGATAAATCAATAAGTTCTGTTTCAGGAGAAAACTGCCTTGCCGTTGATCCAACTGGCTACTGGCTTTCAATTTCTTCATCATGTTACGACGAGGAATTCTCAGTTTCATGCGACAAGGCATTCACAACATCATTGCTTTATCAAAAATCCGACTCAGATGTTTTTTACATTTCAGATGAGACACATTCCGGCTCTGCAAACAGCGAGACAAATGAAAAAATAAATTCTTACTGCTTCAGGCAGGGAAACTCTTGTGATTACGAAGGAAGTTTATGGGCTTCAGTTGCCATGGATTCTCTCGGCTATGATGTTTCTTCCTATCTCCCTTACTTAATAACTCACAAAGATGATTCAGAAAATATTGCATTTCTTCCCGAAGCATTTCTCCACAAGTTGACAGGAAATTACAAAATAGATGTTCTGCAAAAACAAATCTCCTCAAACAACCAGTATTACTGGCAGGTTTCAAATGACAAATATTACGACACTGCTCTTGCACTTTTTCCTTTTAGGTTTGACAGCGATTTTACTGAAAAAACAAATACAGAAAACTGGCTTTTGACAGAAAATGTTCAGGGAAATGACGGATGCTGGAATAACGGAAATTTAAAAGACACCGCATTCCTTCTTTATTCTCTTTGGCCAAGAAATGTTCCCGGTGCAGATACAGACGGCGCAGCAGCTGATTGTGAGACGTCAGGATTTTATTGCTCGTCAACTTTAACCTGCAGTCAGATTGGAGGACAGGTTTTGCCTGATTACACTTGTTCAGGAGCATTTGTTTGTTGCAGTCAGCAAAAAGTTCTGCAGACATGTTCAGAACAGCTGGGAGCAATTTGCAATTCAAATCAGGTTTGCTCAGGAGGAACAATTGTTGATTCTTCCGACGCTGTTTCAGGACAGCTTTGCTGTGTAAGCGGAACTTGCGAAACAAAAACTTCCACAGGCGGAACAGGAACAGAGTCGGCATGCGAGCAAAACAGCGGAGTTTGCAGAATTACAGGATGCAATGAAGGTGAAGAAGAAACAATTTATTCCTGCGATTTCAGCAGTGATTCATGCTGCATTCCAAAACAATCAGCAGGAACAGGAGGAGGGAGCACGCTTTGGATTTGGATTTTGGGTGTGCTGATTGTTTTAGTTATCGTTGCAATAATATTCAGAGATAAATTAAGAACTTTTTGGTTTAGAATAAAATCCCGTGGCTCCCGTTCTTCTCAACCAAGAGGTCCTCCGCCAAGATTTCCTCCTTCAGGTGTTTTGCCTGTAAGAAGACCGATTCCAAGGGCAATGCCAACTCGTTCACCTTCCAGAACTCCGCCGAGAATACCGCAGCGTCCTAAACCATCAGGAGAACTCAGCGACGTTCTTAAAAAACTGAAAGAAATGGGGAAATAAAATTCTAATCTTTCCAATCACTTTTAATAAAATTTGTTTTTAATTTTCCACTACCCACCCTTCAGAAGTTTTAATCACAGAATTTCTTTGATTATTAGATTATTTAGTTAACAATTTTATCAATCGAGCGAAGCGAGACAAATTTTTAAACACTATTTCCCTAAGCAATTTATGAAAATAAAATTTTTGTTGCTGTTTGCATTTTTATTTTTACTGCCTTTAATATCAGCGGTCGAATTTGATATAAAAACTAATTTTAGTCAGGGAGAAACACTCATTGCAAAAATCTCAGGAAATTTTTTTGAATCAATAGCAAAAGAGGACATTCTTTTTTACAGAGGGCATGTAAGAACATCAGTAGAGCCGTTCATTAAAAGAATTGATAATGATTTCTACATTTACGCAAGTTTGCTGGGAAAAAATCCGGGAAATTATTCCATCGTTATTAAAAATGCAAAATATTTTCAGATTGGAGAATTTGTTGAAGAGGACTTGCAGGAGGACTTTATTATCACTGACTCTGTAGCTGAATTTTCAATAACTCCGGGATTTGTTGCAACAGACAAGGATTTCTTTTTGGAAGTTCAAAATCTCCGGGATAATGAAATAGAAATAGGATATGCAATTGCAAATGAGTCCTCCGAAGAGGGATTTTTCAGTTCTTTGTTCGGCAACAACGGAAATGAAAACACAATATCTCTTGATTCAGGAGAAATAAAAAAGATAAATTTCCAGGCATCTAATTTTACTCCTCTTGAAATTTCGTTCATTGAACTGAATTCAGGAAATACTTCTTACAGCATTCCTGTTTACATAACAAGCCAGCAAATCAGCGAAGACGAAGACGCTGGAAAAAATCTCGTGTTTGAAACATCTGTTTTTAATGTTTCTCTCTCTACGAATTCAGACACATCAAGGATTGTTTTTCTGAAGAATACAGGGACAGAAAAAATTGAAAATATCAATTTGTCTCTTTCAAATTCACTGATTCCTTATGTTAATTTATCTGTTTACAAAATTGACGAAATAGGGGCAAACGAAAGCGAGAAAATTGAAATAACTTTTTCTTCTGATGCGCAGGAAAAAAACACAGAAGGACAGATAACTGCAAAGACGTCTGATGTTTATGCTTATCTTGCAGTATTCCTGAATTTTGTAGAAGGGTATCAACCGGTTAACGAAACAAATGATGAAAATGAATTAATAAGCAACTGTGCTGAACTCGGCGGAAAAATATGCACTGAAAATCAGAAATGTTCGGGAGACATTGAATACGCCGGCGACGGCATTTGCTGTCTTGCAGAATGCACTCAAACAAAAAACAATCCTGCAGGAAAAATAATCGGGTGGAGCATGATTGTTGCAATACTTCTTCTTGCCTTGTGGTTTTATTTAAAAAAATACAAAAAAGTTGAGAGAAAAACAAATATTCTTAATATTATGAAAAAATAATTATTTTTTCTTCCTGACTTTTTCTTTCACATCTTCTTTTTTTTCTTCCAGCAAACTTCTGAGTTTTTTCTCAAGAATTTCTTTTTCAACCTGCACTACTCTTGCAACTTCGTCATATCCGTGCAGTCGTCTTGTGAGTTCATTGAACAAATCATTCCATCCATTTGATGTAAGGGCAATAACCTCTGGTGAAATAATTTCTATGTGTGCAGGCATGTATTTGAACATTAAAACCGCGAGATAAAGAACTTCCTCAACCTCAATTTCAATTTCTGCAAAACTTGTGTAAAAATCTTTCTGATCTTTCATCAAAACCGGCTCATTGATTTTTTTGCCAAGAATTTTCACTTTTTTCTCTTCTCCGATTGCCATTACCAGTTTATCAAGTGCTTCTTTCAAATGTTCAGGCGGCTTGCCTATAGCTTCAAGAATCATAACCGCTGTAATTCCTTTCGTTTCATCTAAATTCATTTTTATTTTCCTTTGCTCTTCTGATAAAGAACAAAAATCCTAGCAAAAAACAAAACACAACCAATCCAAGAATTGGGAGATTGTCTCTGCTTAAAAATCCGAAATTACTTTCACTTTTTATATCTTTTGTCTCTGGACTTAATTTTATTATTTCTGCAGTTACAGGGGTTCTCTCGCTGTTTTGCTGAGAATTTGTATCAACAATTTCTTTTGAATTTGAATCAATCTCTCCGGGATTTTCATCAATTTGGTTTTCATTCACATCATTTTGATTTTGTTCTTCTTCAGGATTGCTGTTTGTTTCTTCAACACAAGCAAGTCCCTGCTCTTTTATGTCTTCAATATAGCTTGCCCTCACTCCAAGCCATTGAACTTTAGTTAAATTATCAAGAGAATCAAAAGGACGGGCATCAATTATGTATCCGGCTACAGTTTGACCAACGTGAATTATCTCATCAAGTTCTGTCAAAGATGCCGTGTTAATGTCAATCTGACTTTCATTACATTCAGCAGAAACAAACCCCACAAAAAACAACACAAAAATTATCAAAATAATTTTTTTCATAGGTTTATACAGATGAATTTATTTTAAACTTTATTGTATTTTTTGCCATACTTTTCAGCAAAATCATCATACTTTATCTCTCCCCGTTTTTTCCCTTTTTGCGCAATCCAAATCTGCGAGAAAATTCCTTTCTTCAGATACCACGCGCATTTTTCTTTCTCGGTTTTTGAAAGAATTCCGTTTGTCTTTACTTCAACTCCGATAACACTGTATAATCCGTCGTGAACGTGTTTGATGGAAATAAAATCAGGAAAACCTGTTCCGATTGTCATGACTTTTGAAAACGGATTGAACTTCCGTTTCGCAATAATTAACTCGCCTTTTTCCAAGTCAACATTATTGCTCCACTTATCGACAATTCGCCCTTTGCTTTCCAAATCCCATCTAACCATTAGCTCAAACTTCGCGCCCTTTGATTTTGCTTTCCTGCCTTTTTTAATCTCTGATTTTTTTTTAATCTTGTAAGGAATTCCTTTCTCATTCCATGATGTCTCATAATTCTCAGAATCACCTGCCTTCTCAATCACGTCCATAATTTTTTCTTTGGTTTCTTTCTTAACCCTCTTCATAGAGATAATCAGCAGAAAGAGTTTTTATATTTTACAAATCCCTCTGCTCGGCACTTATGACAGTTATTGGTTTTTAATCTTTCTCTGTCATAAATCCCTCGCCAGCAAAGTTCTTCTGTTGTTCGCCTTCGCTCTTTTAATCCCTTCTCTTAAGATTTCCTCTGTCTTTCTCTCCAGCGCAGTTCCTAAATCCTCTGCAACACTTGAAATATTATTTTCCTTGTCCAACTCACGAACAACTTTTTTGATGTTTGATTTTACGATTAGTGCCATAATTTAATATTATCCTTTATATTTAATTAATTTTCCTTCCTGCCAATATTCATAGAGCGGACCTATCCACAATCCAGCCAGAAAAAACCATATAATGTCATCAAGAGGCATATTAAGAAATATAATCTTGGGAATGTTCTGGAATAAAAGAAATTCATCAATCCAACCTGGAGTTAAATATTCCATTACTGCATAAACAATCACAGAAATAAAAAGAGAAATAGCCCCACTCATTAGAGAATTTACTATCAAATCTTTTCTTTTTAACCAAATAACTAATGTGGGCATGATAAATGCTAACAAAGTGGCATAAAATGTATTAAAATTAAAAATGTAAAAACTTCCAAAAAATAAAAAACCAGCAATGCCCAATAAAATAAATAGATTAAAGTTTTGCTTTTTGTTTTTCCTCTTAATTTTAATTCTCTCTTTAAAAGATACCTCGTAACATACTGAAGCAACTCCACCAAAGGCAAATCCAAACAAAAAATCTTCAATTCCGACGGCAGTGCCTGTAATTGTCAGGGGCTTCCACCAGTCAGTAATATAAATTGGTTCTACAAAAAGTCCGATAACCCCAAAAATTAAAGAAATAATTAACATCTCTTTTCTTGTATCTTTTCTTTTTAAAAATAATATTGACCAAAATATAAAAAATAATAAAGATATAACCAGATAAGTGTATTGATAACCAATCATCTACTTTATCTGCTCCAAAAGTTTAATAATTTTTTCCTTGCCAATTGTAAGAATCAAACTTGATAATCTCGGTCCCTGCGACTTTCCTATTATGGCGCTGTAAGCACCTTCAAAAAATTCCTGTTTGTTAATTCCGACGGCATTGCAAATATTTTGAAACTCCTGAAACAATTCTGCCTCTGTAAATTTCTTGACAGAAAGCGATTCCTTGAGAATTTTCAGCGCCTGTTTCTGCTTGTCATCAAGTTCAAATTCAATTTTATCTTTGATTTCAAATTTAAAATCATCCGACGCGTAATTCTCCAGCCAGTTCTTAACTTTTTCAGTTCTCTTTTTTGATTCTTCATTAAGATTTCTTGTTTTCCCTGTCTGAATCAAAGTAATCAAATGCCTGAAACTCATTCTCTCTGGTTTTTTCTTCTTTACATTTACAACAGACAACTCATAAATTCTTTTTTCCTGCTGGTTTGCTTCTTTTTCATAATATTTTCTCTCAAGTTCATCAAAATCCTCGTAAAGTTTTATTACATCATTGTCAAAACTTATTTCAAAACCTTTGTTCGGCCTTGTTCCTACGAAAAGCCATCTGATAATTTCCGGCTCATAAACTTTTTCAACTCCGCTGACAGTTAGCGTGTTCCCTGCAGAACTTGAAATTTTCCCTCTTGTTCCTTTTATGCTCACAAAATCATACATAACATACATCGGCGCTTCATAATCAAAAATTTTTACAATTTCTTTTGCAGTCATAAAACTTCCGCCGTAAACACTATGGTCATTTCCGCCCGGCTCAAAATCAACTTTTTCATAACTCCACCTCATAGGCCAATCAATTCTCCATTTCAATTTCACAATTCCCTTTTTCCTGAAATCAAACTTTCCCCTGTTCATACAAGAGCAGGAATATTCAATTTCGTAATTTTTAACATTCAAAATTTTTGTGGTGTCTTTTTTGCATTTCTCGCAATAAACTTCAATAGGCATCCAGTTTTTTTCAAGCGGTTCTTTTCTGTATTTGTTCAAGATTTTTACAATTTCTTTTTTTTCATCAATCGCTTTTTTTATCAATTGAGCATATTTGCATTTTTTATACATATGATTCTGCCTTATGAACTCTGGTTTAACAAAAACTTTCTTACATTCATTTTCAAATTCCTTTTCAAAATGCCACGCGTAACTCTTGTTTTTCTCAAACGGGCTGGGGATTTCGCTCAAAGGCATTCCAATATAATTATAGTATTTTTCTTTTTCACTTTCCGGCAGGTTTTGCGGAACTTTTCTCAGTCGGTCATAGTCATCCCATGAATAAAGAAATCGCACTTTCTTTTTCCTGTCTTTTAATGCGCGAACAACAAGTTCTGTTGTGATAACTTCTCGGAAATTTCCAATGTGCACAACTCCTGAAGGTGTTATTCCCGACGCGCAGACAAGAATTTTCTTGCCTTTTTTCTCCTTGATTAATTTGTCCGCAATAGCGTCAGCCCAAAAAAATTTCTCCATGAAAAATTAAATTGTTTTCAATTTAAATATTTACTTATGCTCGCTCCACTTCGTTCCGCTCGCCTAAAATAAATCTTGTTTTTATAATCATCCGCCGCAAGCCCCGCCACCCTAATTTGTCTAGTGCAAGCACTCGAATTTGATGGAATAAGTTTTAATCTAAAAATCTTTGAGAAGTTGTTTTATATTAACCGTTTAAATTAATCTGCGAACGTCGATACTAGATCTTGTTAAAGATTTATCTTGGCTTTGGTGAGCGAATTATTTTTTACTTATACACAAAATAATTATCTTTCTTTTCCTTTTTTCCAAGTTCTATATTAACAAGAGAATCAGCCATTTGTTGAAATGTATTCCATCTTGAAACATGAACATATTTTATTTTCTTGTATTTGTCCTGAAGTTTCTGCACTTTCAAAAACAGCGGAATTAAATTTTCATTTTTCACTTTGTATTCTCCCAGAAGTTGCCTTACAATTAATTCAGAATCAAGAACACAGGTAAGTTCATCTTTCGTATATTCCTGCGCAATTTCAAGCGCCCGTATAAGTGCCTTGTATTCTGCGATATTATTTGTGACTTTCCCGATTTTCTCGCTGTGCATTTCAAGAATATTGTCATCTTTTCTCACAACAACTCCTATCGCTCCTGGCCCTGGATTTCCTCGCGCACCGCCATCCGAGTTGGTGTAAATCATGAAACGAAAAAGAGAAAGATGTTTTTATATTTTGTTGGAACTTCGCAAGAGGTAGATTTTTAAGTTTTGATTTTCTATTTATTTTGAGATGCCAAAGAAAAATCCGGAAAACAAATTTAAAAAATTAATTTTAACTTGGTGGGTTTGGGTAATTATCGCTATAGTTTCTTATTTTATTTTTGCTTCAATTCCTATTACTTGGAATGAAAGTGGATTTAGTTGGGATACTTTTGTAGGACTTAATTTTCTTAAAACTATTCTTGCATATTTCACGCAAATAGCTTGGATAATATCTGTTTCGTTGTTGGTTATAAGTGGAATAAAATACATTCAAAGAACAAAAATGAACGACTATTGGAAAATTTCTTTAACTATTTTAGGAATTGTTCTAATAATTGCTTATGTGGTTTATTCTATATCTAGCTTTGGTATATTTCATAAATCTTCATTAGAAGATTACACTTTCAACAAAGATGATTCTGCAAAAGAATTTTTAACAGAACAAGGTTATGAAGTTTTGTCTTTAAGTTTTGGAAGTTATTCAACAGAGATGGCAATAAAAAATGGATTTACAACAGATACCAATTGCTATCCTTACCAAGGTTCTTTATCTTCTCTTGAAAATATAAATAATACTTGTTGGTCAAACTTTACTCAAGCTTATGTGGAAATGAAATCTTTAGGTAATGCAAATAGTCAAATTTGGAATGGCTTAACTGCTTTTGCAAGTTATAATGGAGTATCTCTTTATAGGATTGACATTTTATCTCCGACAGAAACTTGCACTTATTATCTTTCAGGCAAAACATATAATGATTATTTGAATGTGGATATAATTAACAACTACTCAGAAGAAAATCTTCAACTTGGAAGAGCAATGGCTCAAAAAGTAAATGAAGAATTGGAAAAATACAAATCTTGTTCTTAAAGTTCTTAAAGAATAATCAAATATGCAGTATCTTGAACGTCTTGAAATCCTGGAATTTCTCCGGCTTGATTTCAACTTTTTTTATCATCGCATGTTTTGGCCCTTTCTTGCACAGTTCAACCATCTTGTCAACATTTTCATTATCTCCTTCAGCAAAAACCTCAACTCTCCCGTCTTCCAGATTTCTAGTGAAACCCTTTACATTATGCCTCTCTGCATTTTCCTTTATGAACATTCTGAAAAAGACACCCTGCACAGTTCCTGTTATGTACAAACGAACAGATTTTTTCATGTTTAGAATAATTCTGGAGAGTTTATTAATTTTGTTGGTTTAAATTTGGCTCGTGCAAGCACTCGAATTTAATGGAATGAATTCTAATCTAAAGATTTTTAATATGTAGTTCTGAAATTGTAAGTTGTTTTATTAACAATTTAGATTAGTCGCGAACGAAGTGAGCGCAAATTAAAGCGAGCACGAATGTGCGAGCGAATAAATCTTCTAAAGTCCAAACGTCTTCTCGAATTCCCTGAACTGCATATACTTGATGAAGAAATCCCTTCCTTTTCGCGTTATGCAGAGGAGCGTTTTATTCCCTGAATCCTCATTCCCCACCAGCCCGTTCTTCTCAAGCTCTTCAAGATAAAGTTTCATCTGGTTGTGCGAGAGGTTTGCTTTGTACATCAGATGCGTCTTTTTAATTCTCCCGCCCCTTTCCTGAATGATTTTGAGTATATCATGGATTATTTCTACTCTGCTTCTCTTTCGGTCCATTTTTTATGATTTTGACAATAAGCACAAGAAGAATTGCGTAACTTATCAGCTGAATGTTTTGCGCGAGAACATAAACCAATCCCAGTTTTGAAAATATGAAAATTATCTGGCTCAGCGCGAGAAGCGAAAACGCGAAGAGCAAAACTCTTGTATTGGCAACTTTATCTTCTTTGTAAACTTTATAATAATTATTTATAATTAAACCAAGAAGCATGAGCGAGGTTATATGGTAAACGTAATAAAATGGCTGGCTTAGCGCGGCAATTGCAAAAAGCAAATAAACTGTGAACAAAAATTCTCCTTTTGTTGCAGTTCTTGTTTTATAAATTACATAAAAACCCAGCATGGTAAAAAACCTCTGGAAGAAAAATCCAAGATAATAAAAAATATCAACCGAACTTACAATTTTATAAGTTATTATCGCCTGCCCGATTTCCTGTGTTACATTGAAGTCATAGTAAAGAATGAATTTTGTAACTATTGATGCAAGTTCCGCGAGCGCAATCAGAAGAAATCCTATGCCCAAATACAAAACATTTTTCTTCTCGCTGAGTTTGTAGCTCTTTATCGCGAAAAGGAAGAACAAAACAAGGATAAGAAAGCTGAACGTCTCAATAAGAACATCATTATTTAAAAACCAGTCAGGAGTGAAGACTATCTTCATTATTGAACGGAACCCTTTTCATTTAAAAAGCTTATGGATTTTGTTTTCATACTCTCTGTCTGGATGGTTTTTTCACAACTGCTTTATAAAGTGAAATCCTGTTTTATTTATCTCTAATCCCTTAACTGCCCTCGAAAAGAGGGTTATGCTCATAAATTCACAAAATTATAAAAAGAGGAAATGACAAAAACAAGTTATCAGGTATATCATGCTGGAGATAGGGCAGTAGAGATTCCGTATGGTTCAGGTTCTCTCTATAACATTAGAGGAATAAACACGAATGAATGTTCTTCGTCAATTCCGCCGATAATAGATACTGATAAAGGAGTAATATTTACAGATGAAATTCCTGGAGTCGAAATTAGGTATGATCCTGAGAGAAGCACAAATGAAAAATCTGTTCTTGCAATTTTTGTTGCACAAAGTTTACCTGAGAAAAAACCCGCCATTGAATTAGCCATTTGATTCTCTGAAATCTAATTCATTATTCATAATCACAACTGCCTGGCTTGCAAAATACATTTTGTTTCCAAGAGAAATCATCTTCATATTTTTTTTCAGCCGTTTCAATTCCTTTCTCTGGATCCCTTCATGGTCGCCCAGAACAAAAACACTGTCATCAGGAATTTTTGCTTTCCTTATGTTTTCCCCTTTCTTGTCCAGAATAAAAATTTCATTCCCTTCTGCTTTTAATTCATCAATAACTTTCAAAAAACTTTTTTTCTCCACAAAACATCCCGGAAAAACTTCTGTCTTCTTTCCTGGTTTGTATTTGTAAAGAATTTTTTTGATTAAATTTCCGACATCTTTTTTGCTGATTTCAAGTTCATCTGTTACCTGGATTTCAATGTGCTTAGGAGGATCCGGCATGCCGTAAAAAACCAAATGTAATCTCACATCTTTCCTAAAACCATGCGAAAGAAAAAATGCCGCAATAATAACGTGAATCGCAATATCCATTCTCCCTGCTTTCATCAAATCGCCTCGGCTTAATGCCTTTCCCGACGTAGCCGCCGATTTTGAAAAATATACAAAGTGTTTCATGATTTTTTGAATGAAGATTTTTTTATATACTTTCCCATATAAAAACTTATTAACCCTCTTACATTGCTTATATTTTAATGATTTTGGAAAGTATTCTGCTTGGCGTGATTCTTGCAGCTGTTCCTGGCCCTACTTTTTTTGAAATTGTGAGAAGAACTCTTACACGCGGTTTGAAATCAGGTGTTTTGTTATGTCTCGGAGATTTCTTTTCCCTTGTTTTTATTTTATCTCTGACTTTCTTCGGGATTCAAAAATTTCTTGTCTTTGAAAGCACAAAAATAATTCTTTTTCTTGCAGGAGGGTTATTCTTGATTTTCATGGGAGTTTATTCTCTGTTAAATACTAAAATCCCAAAAGAAAAAATAAAAGACAGAAATTCTTTTTTTGTCGGCTTTGTAATTACAATGACAAGTCCTCTTGCAATTGCTGCATGGATTTTCATTGCAGGAACTTATCTTGCAAAATATCCCTCAAAAATAACAGCCCTGTTCAGCATATTTCTTATGGCAGTCGGCGGAACAATATTCTTCCTCTCACTTTCTTTCATAACTCACTTTTCAAAAAGGAAAATTTCTGAAGCAAACATATTAAGAATCTCAAAATTCTTCGGGATTTTGCTGTTTTTCTGGGGAATTTATTTTTTGTATAATTTCTTAATTCTTCTGTAATTCATCTGAATATTTGTTTAAATTCTATCGCTTCGCTCGAAATTTACTTGTTCCGCACCACCTCGTCGAAAGTTATGAAGTCGGCGCTCCACTACACTAGAGATTAAAACATAAATCTTTTTTGTTAAAATTCTATTACGGAAAATCCGAGCGAAGCCGGATTTGTAGTCAAGAAAATCTGTGAGTTTACGAGCAGGTAATTTTTTATCAATCTTTCATCTCCTGCATAACAAACTCCGGCTTAGCGAATATTTCCTCGGAATTTATAACTTTATACATTCCAATGAATCTGTTATTTGAGAAAACAGAAATAATTTCTCCCTCGGAAAATCCAACTTTTTTCACCAAATCTTTTTTATGAATTGGTTTGCCTGTTAAAACTTGTTTCAAATTATCTTTTTTTATCTCAACTTTCCTGTAAATTTCACTTACAACTTCTGCAGGAATTATAATTTCTTTCAATGGCTTTTCATTTCCGTTTTTGAATTCATCAACCGCATTTTCAAATTCGTAAAGATTGACAAAATTTCTTTTCTCGTCAAAAATGCCCGCCCTTACTCTTCTTAATTCAAGCATATGTGCTCCTTTGATAAATTCCCCTAAATCAGAAATAAGTTTCCTTATGTAAGTTCCCCCCTGAACTTCTGCGCGAAATAAAATATCTTTCCCGTTCTTTTCAAGTAACTCAAACTTTTTCACTTCTCTCTGTCTTTCCTGCCTTTTAACACGGGATTTTTTTGGTGGTGTCTGCAAAATTTTACCTGTAAATTTCTCCTTAATAATTTTTTTAATTTCTTCTAAAGAAATTTCTTCATGAATTCTCATTATTCCGACATATTCCTTGTCTTCCCCAAGAAAAAATCCTGTTAATTTGCACGCTCTGTTCAATGCAATCGGCAAGACGCCTGTAACCTTCGGATCCAAAGTCCCAAAATGACTTGTCTTCCTGACTTTAATTCCCGCTTCATTTAACTTTTTTCTTACAAAATCAGAAACATCAAAACTAGTTGGGTTTTGGGGTTTATCTATATTTATAATTCCAAATTCAAGAAGTTCCTGAACTGATTTTTGAGATTTTTCTGCGTTCATTTTACCACTAAATTTTTATATGTATTTGCCATGTAAGGATATGAAAAAAGAGGACTACGGCGTTTTAATAATATTTCTTTCAGCGTTATTTCTCGTATTTTTATTTTCTTATGTTAAACTTACAGGAAATGTTGTAATTGAACAGGATTCAGTTATCCTTAATTCAACTCTCGGAACAAATTTCACAGACGAGGATTTGGTTTTAAATTTAAATCAGGAACTCCCGTCTGACTTGAAAATAATTTATACATGGTACAAAAATGATCTCCCTTTATATTTTTTGAATATCCCTTTCGAAAATAATACTGGGAATGTATCAACTTCAACAAAAGATTATTCTCCTTACAGAAATTACGGAAATGTTCTGGGTGCATCATGGAGTTCTTCTTCCGGCTATGATGGCTTCGGGGCTTACGAGTTCGATGACGAAAGTGATTTTATTGAAATTCCCCTTAATGAAACAACAGATTTCTCAGGAAGTTTTACCATCTCTTTCTGGATAAAACCAAAAGAATCTTCAAGTTTCATTTACTCGGAAGACCTGACGCCAGCAATGTTTTCTGCAACAGTTCCAAGCCCTTACAGAGTTTTGTATGATTATGGTGCTGACTTCTTCAATGTCCGCCCGCCACACAAGGCATTTGACCATTACTATGGATTTCTCGATTCCTGGGCTTCAAAAGACCCTCCACCACAATGGATTGCTTACGATTTTGGAGAAGATAATGAAAAGATAATAGAGAAATACACCTTAACTTCTATAAACCAAAGACAAAAACTTGACTTCAGCCCTAAAGAATGGGTGCTCTCAGGAAGTAATGATTATGGGGAATGGGTTGTCTTGGACAATCGGACAAATGAACCAAGATGGGACGAAGAAGAAAAAAGAGAATACTATTTTGATAACGTAAATTCATACAGATACTACCGGATAAATATTACAGATAACTTTGAAGAAAGAAGAAACCAAGGACACAATAACAATGAAAATGATAACCGTGCCGACGATACTCATAATAATGGTAACAATAGGGATTATGGTGAGGATGAATCAGAAGGAAAAATTTATCTTGAAGAAATAGAATTCTTTGGGAAGATAATCGGAAAATCAGCGGTTGTTTCTGCAAACAAATCCGGAGAAATAATTGACTTAATAAACTGGGGTGATAGGGTGGAGTTTTCTGTAAATGAAAAAATACTTTCTTCTGAATCTCTGGATTTGAATGAATGGCACCAGATAATAGCTGTCTTCGACGACGAAAATAATAAAATAAAACTTTATGTGGATGGAAATTACTCTGGAGAAGAAAATGAGGAAAATAATTTTAACGCTTCTTCTTTGAATTTAAGCAGAAACGATTATCTTGGATTTATAGATGATTTGAAAATTTACAATTCAGCACTTTCTGAAGAGCAAGTAAAATATCTTTCAGAAGGAAATGAAAATATAATCTCTTCAAATGAAACTTCAGCAGGAGATGTTTTTTACTGCGAAATTTTAGTTAACAATGGTTTGGAGGATTCTGAAAAAGTTTCCTCAAACAATCTTTTAGTCAGGGACTTTCTTGTTTGCGGAGACAATGTTTGCAGCGTTGGCGAAACAACAGAATCATGCCCGATTGATTGCGAATGTCAAATTGATTCTGACTGCAGCGATGAAATTTTGTGCACAATTGATTCCTGCATAAACAACCAGTGCCAGTATTATTCAAATAATTCTGTGTGTGATGATGGTTTTTTCTGCAACGGAATTGAAACATGCGATTTAATAACAGGATGTCTTAATGGAATACAGGTGGAATGCAACGACAACAATGACTCAACAATTGATTCCTGCAGCAATGAAATTAATTCATGTTTGTATGAACCGATAATAACTGAAGACAATGATTTGGATGACGACGGAATAATAAACGACGAGGATTTGTGTCCGAATACTCCTGAGAATTTAATTGCCTTTGTAAATATTTTCGGTTGCCCAGAGCCGATTGCTGAAAAGTTTGACATAAAACCGGATTTCCATAATATTAATTTGTTCAATGTTGGTGAAACTGAAATAGGAATAAAAAATGTCGGAAAAATCTCTTTCGTTAACGAAAACATAACTTTCCTTAAGCAAACAGAGGGAGGATGGTACAGTCGTCTCGACTTGGATTCTGGAATAACCATTGAAACAAACAGCGTAACATTAAATTCCACTCTGTTGCCTGAAATGAATAAATCAGCATTAATAACCATGGTTTATTCAAACATTTCAAATCTTGCAATCCTGCGCGACGGGCAAAAATGTTCGGAGTGTGAAGTTATTTCAGTTGACGAGCAAACAAGTACTGTTGTTTTCAGAGTCAGACATTTTACAACTTATGAATTAATAGATGAAACAGCAGAGTCAGGAGAAGATAATTCCGAAGAACCGCCATCAGAATCTGCATCTCCTCCTGCTACTGGAAATTCTGGCGGCTCAGGCGGAGGCGGTGGTGGAGGAAGTTCAGGTGGAGGAGGAATAATTCCTCCAAGTTCAGAAGGCAGCAACGGAATTCCGGACAATTTCTTCTCAGATGGCTCTGGCTCAAATAATCAGGAAGGCGACACACAGAACAAGTCAGGAGAATCACAGGTATTATCAAAAATCCCTGTTAACTTTCAGTGGATAATTTTATTTTTGTTGATTTTGATTCTTCTTATTGTAATTTACATAATCTGGAAAACAAAAGATAAAAAAAGAAAGAGATAGTTAATTCTGAATGAATACTCAAACAGCAATAAAACAGTTAAATCTTTTGTCAAAAAATCCAAGAGAAATGCGCCTCGCGGCAGAGTCATGGAATTCTGATTTTAAAATCCTGATTGCAACTATTCTCTCTGCCCGCACAAGAGATGAGATTACAATTCCGACAGCAGAAAAATTATTTGAGAAATATCCTACAGCTGAAAAACTCGCAAAAGCAAAAATTGAGTCAGTTAAAAAAATTATCCGCCCTGTAAATTTCTATCAAAACAAATCAAAGAATATAATTGCATGTGCAAAAACCTTGGGTTGCAATTATCACGGAGAAGTTCCCTCTAACCTTGAAAACTTAATCAAACTTCCTGGCGTCGGAAGAAAAACAGCTAATGTTTTTCTTTCTGAAATCGGTGATTCAGCAATCGGCGTTGACACGCATGTTTCTTACATAAGTCAAAAACTCGGCTGGACAAATAACAAAAACCCGCATAAAATAGAGGAGGACTTGAAAAAACTTTTTCCAAAAAAACATTGGGGCAAAATAAATCAAATACTTGTTCGCTTCGGAAAAACACACACTTCACGAAAGCAAAAAGATAAAATACTTGAGGAGATAAGGAGAGTAAAATGAAAGATATTAATATCCCTTTAATGAAACAAGGAAAAAATGAATGTGGTCCAACAGCATTAAGCATGATTCTGAAATATCTTGGAAAAAACATCTCAAAAGAAGAGATTACAAGAAGAATTGGCGGTTTGAAAAAATATGGTGTTAGGACAATAAAATTAGCTGAATTTGCAAAAAATCTTAATTTTGATGTTCATTGCTATTCAAATAACAAAAAATTAGCTAAAGGGAAAGTTATTATAAAAAAACCAAATAAATCAGATATTATTGATTTTCTTGAGAAAGGATTGCCAGTTATCCTTGCTGTAAGAAGTTATGTCCTTTTTAATAGGGGGCAGTCAGAAGACGGGCATTTTATTGTTATCACTGGCTATAATGATAATAAATTTAGATATACTGACCCATTTGACGGAAAACGAAAAGATATTGATAAAAATAAATTAATGAGAGGATTAAATGAAAATTCTCGGGATTCCAGTGCCTATCTTCTTGCAATTAAACCAAAAGAATAAAATGAATTCTCTAATCTCCCTAGTCGAAAACATGAAAAATTCTCCAATAAAACAAGTCATTGACTCAAGAATGCAGGAATTCTCGGACTTAGGAAAAAAACCAGATAATGAAATTTTCAAAGAACTTTGCTTTTGTTTTCTCACTGCAAATTTTTCTGCATCAGGCGGAATAAAAATTCAAAAAGAAATTGGCGACGGATTTTCTTCAATGTCGGAACAGGAACTCGCGCAAAAATTAAAAGTTTTAGGACACAGATTTCCAAACGCCCGCGCGAGATTTATTTTCCAGGCACAAAGACATAAAGATAATATAAAGCAAATTCTGGATTCCTTCAGCGATGAGAAAACTGCAAGAAATTGGATTGTAAAAAACATAAAAGGAATAGGCATGAAAGAGGCCTCACACTTTTTAAGAAATATCGGCTGCAAAAATGTCGCGATAATTGACTTCCACATTATTGACTTGCTTGCAAAACATGATTTAATTGAACCTTTAATTTCTAAGTCGCTGACAGAAAAAAAATATCTTGAAATTGAAAATATTTTAGAGAAACTTGCAAAAGCAACAAACACCTCTCTCGGCGAACTTGATTTATATCTCTGGTATGAAGAAACTGGGAAGGTTTTGAAATAAAAATTATTATATTCTATCCTGCTGCTACTAATTAAGAATTATTAATAAAAGTTACTCGCTCGCTTGTTAATTGCTCCTCCAAAAAGTTTTAGCACATTAATATTTACTAAGCGAAAAATCTGACGAAGTTGATTTTGAGTTGATGAATTTGCGAACATCGTGAGCCAAATTTTAGCGAGCACGAAGTGCGAGCGACTATTATTAATTGAATCACTTCTGCAGCGCAACTCTTTGCTGATGTTTCGGTTGCTTTGATTGTTTTGTCTGATGTTTCATCTCCTTGGATTTTGCTTTTTCAAGTTTTTCCATTGATTCTATCGACGCTGTTTTCTTTTCTTCCGCCTCTTTCTTTTGTTCTTCTGTTTCTTTAATCTCTTCTGGTTTTTCCTCAGGTTTTTCTTCTTTCTTCTTTTTCTTTGATTTCTCCAGCGCTTTTTCTTCTCTTTTTTCCTCGCGCGCTTTCTTGAATTTCAATTTATCAGGCATTTCAGACAAACCAACTCTTACAATGTCCCCTTCCTTTGTTGCTTTGACTTTAATTTTCGCAGGCGGGTTTTTAATTCCTCTAAACCAGACAAACTCATTAAGATATTTGTCAATTTTAATCTTCTTCAAATCTCTGTCGTAAATTTTCATATGCCTCGCAAGAAATTCCTTTATTGCTTTTACAGCTTTGTTCGCCCTTTTGTATCTTGGAACTTTCATCCATTTCCATCTGAGAGGAATTGTATATTCTCTTTCAAGATTTTCTGTTTTTGTTTCAGCCATTTAATTTAATAATTGTAAAGTGCTTCTGTAACTCCCGCACGAATTTAATTGTGTTGTGCATACCATTGATTTCTCCTCGATGATTTCCTCATGCCTTATTCTTATTTTCTCTATTACTTTTTCCCACTTAAGAGCATAAAACATTCCTTTGGTTACAACATGCTGATAATCTCCCGTCCTTCTTGTTGTCTCAACTCTTACAACAAAAAATCCGTCATTTTGAACCATATCTGTTAATGTCATTTTAATTTATCCAAAGTGCGATTTCCTTTGTTTTCTTGGTTTAATGTGGAGTTTTGTTCATTAAATTTTTCCTCATAAGTACTATATAATTTCTTAAACCAATCTATCCTTTCCTTTTGAGTTGTCATTTTTTCTTTAGAATAACATGATATTCAGTTTCTATCCCCTTTATTTTAATTATTTTCAAATCTGATAAATTTGCCATTTCTTTTATGTCATCTACTGAATAACGTGAATTATTTGTATGATAAGACTTTCCTTTGATTTTCTGTTTTAAAATTCTCAAAAAATTATATATAAAATCAGTAGTTATGTTGGGTAAATTCAATTCAACAGGCTTCCAAAGATGGATATAAATTATTCCCGATTCTTTTATCATATTTTTAAAATGCTCAATAACCCTTAAAGATGCATAAGATGGAAAATGCCCAAAAGTTCCGTAACAAAATACCATATCATATTTTTTCCTTGGATAATCCTTTGTTATATCCATACAAAATAATTCAGTATCTATATTAGCCTCTTCAACCATCTTTTTTGCATAATCAATAATATTGGAACCTATATCCAATCCATCACATTTATAACCCAGGCGTGAAAGTTCGATTAAGAATTTCCCAGAGCCAGTTCCTATATCAATTATATCTTTTCCAGACATTAAAGGCAGGACTTCCTTCTTTATTCGTTTCATTGCTTCAATTTCTCTTTCTTTTAACTTAGAATTAGAGTTAAGATAAGTTCCACCAATTACTCCTCCAATACCCTGTTCATTCATTTTCTTTTCCCAAATTTCTTTTCCAAAATTTTTCATTTTAACCGAAATGCGATTTCCTTTGTTTTCTTGGTTTAATGTGAAGTTTTGTTCTTTTCCAGTTTCTTCTGTGTCTTGTAATCGCCGACGGATGAACTCTTTTTCCCACCCCAAATTTTTTCAGCACAACCCAAACCGGCGCCCACTTTGTTTGCCTTCCTTTCTTCCCGAGATTTGCTTTTTTGTTTTGATTTTTAATTCCCATTTTCTCCCAATTGCAAACTATTTAATATTCTCTCAAATCTTGTAACAACAGTCCTGTTTATTCCACTTAATCTTACTGAAGTTAATCCTCTGTCATTAATTCTGTTTCCAATCAATGTGAAATAATCACCTTCTTCAAGCCCTGCAACATATCTATAAGCTGAACCATTTTGATGAGTTAGGTCTCTATTTGGACTATTGGGTTTAATGAGTCCTTCAACTAATCTAAATTCTGCTTCTGATAAATCTCTGTAAGGGACTATCATTTCACATCCTCCAAAAATTTTATTCCTTTCTCAGTAAGTTTTCGTCCTGCTTTTTTCTTTGTTCCCCTCTCGGATTTTGCAATTTCAGTAAAACCTGCATTGTCCGACTGCTGAAGAATCATTCGTATTATTTTTCCGCTTGCTTTCCTGAATTCTTCCGGCTTCATTCCCCTGTCTTTTTTGCTTCCGTATTTAGTTCTTAATCTCCCGACGCCGACAAGTTTATTCTTGTAAATCTGCTTCAAAATGCTCGCAGCTCTTTTATACCAAAAACTCTCGTCAGAAATCGGCCTTTCCTTAGCTGCTCCTGATTTTACAAAATCAATCCACTCCGGCTTTTTGAACTCAGGAATTTTCTTCAGCGCCTCGGCTAATTTTAAATTATACTCTTGCTGGTCGAAATCGTAAACTGCCATTTTTATTCACGCCTTGCGGCGTTAGAACAACTCCGAAGAGTCATTAATAAAATTATGAAGAAATTGTGTTTATAAATTATTTGGTTGAGAAAATAAATTAGATACAATCAGAATTATTGAGTATACATACCTTCTCTTCTATCAAGTTCTTCATATAGTAATTGTTCTCTTCCAGGATTATACTCCCTCATATGTCCTGCTCGGAATGTTATCTGACTGTTCGGATTAACATTATCTAAAGTTTTTCTAAGAGTTATGTCTGAAATTTCCCTAACCAGTTCCCCAAGTTTCATTTCTTTTGGGTCTCTTTCTTCCATTTTTATCTATTATTCCAATTACTTTATATTAATTATTGCATCTGAAAATATACCTTATCTAACACTCTTTCTCCACTTCTTGACAATAATCGTAAAGCCGATAATTTTCGCAGTGTAGTTTTTTCCAAGTTTATCCAGAATCTCTTCAGAAATCTTTTTTATTTCTTCCCTGTTTCGCGTCGCACTTTTCAGCAGCGAAATCTTCACATTTTCATGTTTCGCAAAATATGTCTTCAATGTTTCAATAAAGTTTTCAGTAACTCCGTTTTTCCCAAGTTGAATATTTCCCAAAAATATTTTTGTCATCCAAACTCCTCAATCTCCCTCTTCTTAATTTTAATTGCCTTGAATTTTTTCACGCCGAAAGTTCCTTTTTTCATTCCTTTGGTTTTATAAATGTCTTTCCCCTTGAACCTGTGAACAATAACATCTTTCTTATTGTCGCGCCAGTCATGACTGTATCTAGCACAAATTAAAGCAGCGAATTTTCTGTCTCCGGCTTTCGGCTTTCCTTTTATGTTTACAAAAGGGCTTCCCGGCTTTTCAGTGTGAAAAACATCTTCATCTTCCTTGGCTTGCTCAATCAGCGATTCATTGCTGTCCTCGTCTCTTCCCGCAAGAATCAAAGTTCCTTTCTTCGTTGTTACTTTCCTGAGATTTGTTTTTTTCATCAATACAAAAATAAAACAAAGTTTTAAATTCTTTCTACAAAACATTTATAAATAAAAACGGCTTTTATCAGAAATGGCTACAAAAAGAGATGAGCATTTTGAAATAGCGGCGTACATCCTCGGAATTTTAAGCATCGTATTCGGAATTTTAATACAGCCGGTTTTGGGTTTCGGTTTCAGCATCACAGGAATAATTCTCATGGGAAAAAACAAATCAGAGTTCGCAAAAAAATCAAAGAAACTGAATGTTTTCGGTTTTGCAATAAATTTAGTCGTGATTGCAGTTGCTTTTTATCTTGCTTGGAAAAATATTCTTCCGGCCCTGCCCTACTAAGATGAATTCAAAAAAAGCGCAAATGGAGATGTCCATCGGGACAATTGTCACAATAGTAATTCTTATGACTGTTTTAGTTATGGGCTTGGTTTTGGTAAGGACAATTTTCAGCGGGGCAACAAATGCTATTGACTTGACAAACGCGCAATTGACAGACCAGATAAATCAGTTATTCTCGCAGGACAAAAAAATGGTTATCTACCCCGGAACAAATGAAATAGAAATGCAGCGCGGCGAGCAAAGCGCAATAGGAATTGGAATTAAGAATCGTCTTGAAGGTGCGGGACAAAATCCAACCTTTAATTATGATGTTTCTGTTGAGGACCCTGAGGTTGTGGAAAATTGCGGTGTTGATTCAAACACAATCCAAAGCTGGATACAGGGAGCATCAGGAAATAACATAGATTTCCCGACAGGCGACGATGTCCAGGTTGAAAAAGTTCTTTTCAATATCCCTTCAACAGCACCTTTGTGTTCTGTGAAAATTCGTGTCAAAATATCAACACCAAATATACCCAACTACGACTCAGATTCTTTCTTCATGACAATCAAGTAATTTTTTAAACAAATTCTTCCTGTATTATTAATGCAGAAAATAAAAATCTCCCTTTACAATACTTTAACAAGAAAAAAAGAAATTTTCAAGTCGATAAATAAAAATCAAGTTGGATTATATTCCTGCGGTCCAACTGTTTATTGGTATCAGCACATTGGGAATTTAAGAACATACATTTTTTCAGATATTTTGAAAAGAGTTTTAATTTCTAATGGCTATAAAGTAAAGCATGTGATTAATGTGACTGATGTCGGGCATTTGACAAGCGATGCAGATACCGGCGAAGACAAAATAGAAAAAGCCGCGAAGAAAGAAAATAAAAGTGCAAAAGAAATTGCAAATTTTTATTTCAGTGTTTTCAAAAATGACTTGGAAAAACTTAATATTATTTCTCCTGACAAATGGACAAAAGCGACAGACAACATAAAAGAGCAAATTGAATTGGTAAAAAAACTTGAAAAAAAGGGCTATACTTACAAAACTTCTGACGGGATTTATTTTAACACAGGAAAGTTCAAAAATTACGGAAAGCTTGCGCGATTAAATGTTAAAGAATTGAAAGCAGGAAAGAGAATTTCTCTTGGCGAAAAGAAAAACAAAACTGACTTTGCATTGTGGAAATTTTCATCATCGCAGGAAGGAAAAAGGCAGCAGGAATGGAATTCTCCATGGGGCCTTGGCTTTCCGGGATGGCATATTGAATGTTCTGCAATGTCAATGAAATACCTCGGAAAGCATTTTGATATTCATACAGGAGGCATGGACCACATTCCTGTCCACCATACAAATGAAATTGCTCAATCTGAAAGTGCCACGGGAAAAAAATTTGTAAACTACTGGATGCACGGCGCGTTCCTCACTTTTCACGGCGAAAAAGTTTCAAAATCAAAAGGCGGACTTTACACAATTTCAGAACTTGAAGAAAATGGTTTCTCTGCTAAGGATTACAGATATTTATGCATTACAAGACATTATAGAAAGCCGTTGGATTTTTCACTGAAAAATTTGCAAGCCGCGAAGAATTCTCTGCAGAGAATGAAAAATATAATTTCAAACATTAAAGATGACAAAAAAATTGACAAAAAGTATCTTCCGGAATTTGAGAAAAATATTAATGACGATTTGAACATTCCTAATGCCTTGCAGGTTTTGTGGAATTTGTTAAGAGATGAAAAAGCAGAAGGAAAAATTAGGACAATAAAAAAAATGGACGGGATTTTCGGGCTGGACTTATTGAAAAAAGAAAGTGAAGAACTTCCCGGGATTGTAAAAAAACTTGCAGAAGAAAGAGAGAAATACAGAAGAAATAAAAATTTCAGGAAATCAGACGAGTTAAGGGAGAAAATTAATAAACTTGGTTATATTGTTGAAGATACTGAAGGAGGTTATGTTTTGAAAAAGAGGTAATGTTATACAAGTCATATCTTGGGAAGTTAAACAAATGTCCTTTTTGCCATCTTAGTAAAGATGAAAAACTAAAAGAAAATAAATATGCTATTTTGATTTTTGCCAAGGCACCTTACACAAAAGACCATTTACTTGTAATCCCAAAAAAACATTCTTTAAACCTTAAGTCCCTAACAAAAAGAGAAAAGGACTGTATTGAAAAACTTCTGTATTATGGAATGAAGAAACTTCACAAAAAACATAGCAACGTGAACATTTTATATAGGGAAGGGATAAAAAAAGAAGTCGGCAAATCAATAAGTCATCTTCATTATCACTTAATACCAAATATGACAATAGGAAGTAAACGTGTTGATGGGAGGAAAAGAAAAATATCCTCAGAAGAAGATTATATAAAACATACTAAAAAAATAAAAAAGGAACTTGGTATATGATAAAATGAAAAAAATTGAGTGGTATCATGATTTTATTGATTTAAAGTATAAGCCAAAAAGAAATGATTTGAAGGTCTTGTATTATTTCGAGCCGGCAAAAGGGATTACAAAAGAAGATGCCATTGGAAGAATTGCTTCTGAATCGTCGACAGGAACATGGACAACTTTGTTCAAGCTCCCTCCTGGAATGAAAAAACTTATGGCAACTGCCTACAGGGTTTATGGGAATTATGTCCATGTCGCTTATCCTCTCGAACTCTGGGAAAAAGGAAATGCTCCGCAACTTTTGTCCGGAATCGCGGGAAATATTTTCGGCATGAAAGCACTTGATAATTTGCGATTGGTTGATGCCTCTTTGCCTGAAGAGTATATTAAAAATTTCCGGGGCCCTAACCTCGGAATTTCCGGACTGCGAAAATATTTCAAAATTCATGACAGGCCTTTAACTGGCGCTGTTCCAAAACCAAAAGTCGGTTTCTCCTCAGAGGAACACGCAAAAATTGGTTATGAAACATGGGTGGGAGGATTTGATTTGGTAAAAGATGATGAAAATTTAACAAGCCAAAGCTTCAACAATTTCGAAAAAAGAGTGAAGTTAATGACAAAACTTCGCGACAGGGCAGAAAAAGAAACAGGCGAGGTGAAAGATGCTTTGCTGAACATAACTGCAGAAACAGAAGAAATGAAAAAACGCGCGAAGTTTCTTCATAATCACGGATGGAAATATGCAATGATTGATGTTGTTACCTCAGGGGTTTCGGCTGTGCAAACACTGAGAGAAACTCTTGGTGATTATCACATGGCAATTCATGCACATAGGGCAATGCATGCATCATTTGACAGAAATCCAAGACATGGAATCACAATGCAGTTTCTTGCGAAAATAATGAAACTTATTGGTGTTGAAGAAATTCATTCGGGAACAGGTGTCGGGAAACTTGTTGGAAGCAAAGAAGAAGTGCAGGCAATTGCATCTGTGTTAAGAGACAAAAATGTTAAGGAAAGAAAAGGACTTTTGCTTGAACAAAACTGGGGGAAAATAAAACCAGCGTTTCCTGTCTCTTCAGGAGGGTTGCATCCTGGTTTGGTTCCTGATGAAATCAAAATTTATGGGAAAGAAATTGTTCTTCTTGTTTCAGGAGGAATCCACGGACATCCTCAAGGCACGAGAGCAGGAGCAAAGGCAACAATGCAGGCGCTCGAAGCAACGAGAAAAAAGATTTCTCTTGAAGAATATGCAAAAACGCACGAAGAATTAAGAAGTGCTTTGGAAAAATGGGGACGATTAAAGCCGAAATAAAAGATTTGTGAAACAAATTTGTATTGACAAAATTTTAATTAGAACTAACTTTTATTTCTAATTCTTTCTCTTCAATCTCTCTTTTTAAATTCTTTAAGTTATTTTTAGAGATTTTTATACCCCTTAAAGAATCTTCAACTTCTCCGAATTTCATTGCCGAATAGAGAACAGCAGGGATACCATATTTTACTGTCCCATATCCCCAAATTGCTAATTCTGCTAGATATTTCAAATCACGACTTTCAATAGGGTATGTCACAAGAGTAGAGATTCCATAAAATGCTCCAACAACCAATGCTGGCGCTCCAACTGCCTTAACAAGATCTTTAGCAATATCTATTCTCTCTCTTTTTATTTCATCCCTAGAATTTTTAGCTCTTTTTCTGAGTTTTTCAATTTGAATCCTTCTTACTCTATTCCTAATATCCTCTTTATCATTTCTATCAGAATAATTTTCCATAAAACTCCATCAATCATCCCCTTTTAAATTTTATGAAGTCAGAGAATACATGAATGGGAATGCAAAGTCGAATGAAGACAACCTACGGTTTTCTCTCACACACTTTCCCTGCCAATTTAAATTTATTTGCTTGACATCCTCTGTATTCTTTCTTTATACAAATTAAGAATACATGAATGGGAATGCAGGGAGTCGAACCCCGGACACCATGAGCTTCAGTCATGTGCTCTCCCGCTGAGCTACATTCCCTTGAAATAAATTAGAAACCCCTTTTTTAAATATGTTGTTAATCATTTAAAATCTCCTAAAGATTATTTTATGTCCTTCTTTAAACTCGGCTGTTTCTGAAATTCCTGCATTTATTTCAAGAACATATTTTATTTCTTTCTTTGGACTATATGTCTGACAAAAACTCTCCCTACACGGCTGTAAGTTTTCTTCAATGCCAAGAATTTCCATTTCTTTGTTTATCCATATTATATCTAAAGGAAAATTCATGTCTTTCATCCAGAATTTTGGAATTATTTCTTTTTCAAAAATAAAAAGCATCCCTGAATCCTCTGGTAAAAATTCCCTCTTACTTAGCCCTTTGTTTATTTTTTCATTGCTGTCTGCGGTTTCAATGTCAAAACATTTTCCATTTATGCATGCTGTTTTTATTTCTATTGCGGAATTAACTAACAAAAATAAAATTATTACAAAAAACAATACTAAAAAAACTTTCATGGTAGTTTTCATAGGATTGTGAGAAAAAGAGATTTTAAAAATGTAAGTTGGGATAGGCCACCTTCTGTCGTTCGTCGCTTTTATGCGAACCGAACGTGTTAACATTCCACTAAGCAGCATAAAGCTTTGCACCAGTCAGGATGCTCGTTTCATCAAATCTCACACTTCAAAGTTCAACGCACGTTTCATAACTTCATGTGAGCTGTGCCGTTTCTGTACCATTGCCTTGCCTCACGACAATTCGTTTTCACGAATGACTCTTCGCGGTGGGCGGACCTTCCTGAGAATTCAATGTTGTTTTTTCTCAACATTCGGCAATTTAATGCCTGAATCCCAACGTTAACCACCCAACTTACAAAAATTCAAGAAAGAAAGAGTTTTTAAGTTTTACTGATTTTATTTTTGCATGAAAATAAACTGGAAAATTTTGATTGTTTCTTTGCTTTTAGTTTACAGCGTTGCATTTTTTGGAAGTTTGTTCACTTCACAGAACGTGAATTCTTCCTGGTATGATTCAGTAAAACCGGCAATAACTCCGCCGAATTATGTTTTCCCGATTGTCTGGAATATTTTATTTTTTATGATTGCGCTGTCGCTCTATTTTTCGTGGAATTCGGCGAAGAAGAAATCATGGAAAAAAAGCATCGCAATAATTTTCGGAATAAATTTGTTTTTTAATGTTTTATGGAGCTGGCTTTTTTTCGGATTGCAAAATCCCATCTCTGCTTTTTTTGAATTAATTGCCCTCTGGCTTTCAATAATATCTATGCTTGTCCTTACGTGGAGAGTAAATAAAATTTCTTTTTACCTTTTGATTCCTTATTTTCTTTGGGTTTCATTCGCGGGAATTTTGAATTATCTTATAGCTTTTTCTTAAAATAAAATTAATGAAATTTGTTTTCTAAGTTAGTTCCGCCCGCCCCTCAAATAAATAACTAAATACAAAAAATCTTTCTGTGTTAATTCTGTTTGTGCAGAGCGCCTTGAACTTGTTCTGGTGCGGAGCAGTTAATTCACTAAGTGCAAATTTTAGCGAGCGTTAGCGAGCCAAATCTCTCAGATAACTTTTTATACACTAAATTCCATAATTGGATAACTAAAAAGGAGGGGAAAATGAAAGATATGAATGTAGTTGATTGGGTGGCATTCGTTCTTGTTATCGTAGGTGGCGTTAACTGGGGACTTGTCGGACTTCTCAACATGAATGTCGTCAATCTGCTTTTGGGCTCTGTATCTATTTTGGAAAAAATAGTTTACGACCTTGTAGGACTTTCCGCATTGTGGATGCTCTACTCTGCTTTTAAGAAATAAGTAATTACTTTATTTTATTTTTTATTTCTTATTATGTTTTTTTGAATGTGTTTTTAGAAACGATTATATTAATTTGAAAATTCTCTCGCTTCGCTCGATATTAATTTTCATCTGCCTCCGAAGATTTTAATATATTAACATTTTATCGGCGGAAAAACTCGGCGAAGCCAGTTTTGAAGTCCAGTAAATATTGCGAGCACGAATGTGCGAGCGTATTAAAAATAAAAATAATTTACACAAAACAAATTCGCGATTGATAAAAGTTGTTAATGGAAATTATTGCAAAAGTTTTTCTAGTTGATTTTCTAATCTGTCTAATCTTGAAATAATAGGTTCCGCCCTTTTTGGATTATGATATTCTGTAACAGCAACCCTCATCTCTTTAATTTGTTCAAGCATATAATCTATTGTATCATTGTCTCCAGTTTGGTTATACCTTAACTTACCCACTCCAAATCTCCAAAGTAATGGAGACATTCTTTTAATATATCTGGTTGTGTTTACAAGATGTAAAAGATAATTTGATATTTCCATAATCTCTCCATAAATTATTTGTTTTTTAAATATTATTATGATAATTAAAAATCAACAAATAAGCACGCAGATTATTTTTCTCAAACTTATTTTTGTTTAATTGAAACTAATAAAGCTTTTAGTAGTTGTCTGCTGAAATTCTCGCCGAAGCTTGAATCTTACACAGCAACTCTATCAACGTCGTCTTTTACGACGGCCTTCGTTGTCTCGTTTTGCGGATGGCTTCGAGCTTAGATGCTTTCAGCTCTTATCCATACAATGCGTAGCTACGCGGCCTGCCAATGACAACCGCCCACCAGAGGCATCCAATCCTAGTTCCTCTCGTACTATAAGATTGTTCCACTCAGACAACAACACACCTAGTAGATATAATACAAACTGTCTCGCGACGTTCTTAACCCAGCTAACGATCCCTTTTAATGCGTGAACTCCGACACCCTTGGATGCTTGTGCACATCCAGGATAGGGAGAGCCGACAGCGAAATAGCAAACCGCGCCGTCAATTCGGACTATCGGGCGCGACCACCTTATTATCCTTGGGGTACCTTTTCTATCAGACACAGCTCCTATTAAATGAGCATGTGGGTTCACTAGGCCCGAGTTTCCTCCCTGTATTTCTTGCTTTTCAAAATACAGTCAGACAAGCTTTTGCCCTCGCACTCAACTCCAGATTTCCAAGCTGGATGAGCTTGTCTTTGGGTCCTATCGATATCTTTTCGACAGGGCGCCGCCCCAGCCAAACTGCCCGCCTGCTGCTGTCCCATAAATGGTAAGCAACTCTATGACAAATGAGTAGTATTACAAGTTTGCTCCACTGCCACCGAAATGACAGTCTCGACGCTCCTACTTATGCTATGCATCTATCATAAAATCACAACAACAAGTTGCAGTAAAGGTCCACAAGGTCTTCACTTCCCACTAGGCGTCCGTGGCCTGTGCACCACGAAGTATTTTCAGAAGGCTCTAATTAGGGACAGTGACAATCTCGTTAAACCATTCATGCAAGTCGCCATTCAGACGACAAGGTATTACGCTACCTTAAG
>JBDRNS010000014.1:0-54078 GCA_043810865.1 archaeon
TTTTTGAAGATTCATTTGCTTGTGCAGAGCTTTTAACTATGGCTTTGCTAATACAGTTTCGTAAACAATCTACTCTAAAAAACCATAATCAGCGTTTAGAGGGATTAAAATCTTGGGCAGAACTTGGAAATGTTAAAGAAAAGTTTTCAGAGAAATTAAGCAAACTTTGGGGACTAAGAGATTCTGCAAGATATTTATCGAATACAGAATTCAAAAAAGAAAATCCTAAAGAATATTTAGAGGTAATTGAAGAAATGTTTAGTTTTGTTAAAGAAAGTTTTTCTTGACAGCAACCCCCTTGCCGAGATTCGAACTTGTTGGTGCCAATGCACCGCAGGGGGGTGGTGGGGGATTAGTGCTATGCCCCGCATGGGGGTTGGCTAAATTATGTGTGAATGCCCCGACCGAGATTCGAACTCGGGTTACATCCGTGAAAGGGATGCGTCCTTGGCCACTAGACTATCGGGGCTATAATTAAAATAAGAAAATAGTTTTTAAAGATTTGTTAGGGTGTTGATTATATGCTCACTTCGTTCGCAATTATCTGCCTCAAACCAAACTTCGTTAAGGTTTTCGCTTAAAGAAATAATTAATCGATTAAAACTTTTAGCGAAGAAACCTGATGAAGTTGGTTTCTAAATACATCCATCTGCGAACTAAATCCAAGGTAAATTCCTTTAGGAGTTTAGTATCGGCGAGCGAGACACCAGATTAATAACTTTTAAATATCTTCAAATTTCTAATGATATGTGAGCCTGTAGCTCAGCCGGGTTAGAGCACTGCTCTTATAGGAGTGCAATTCATAGGGATTGTATTTCTCTTTGATGCGAAGCCCAGTCATGGTTGCTGGATTCGTGAAAACCCGCTGGAGGTTTTTACTCTAAGAGAGGCAGGGGTCCGAGGTTCAAATCCTCGCAGGCTCATTTTTCTTTGATTTTTCTGCTTACTTTTTGATAAATCCCCTCTGCCCTGAAATTGCCTCTCTCACTTCGCTCGTTCGAAATTAATAAATTGAAATTTTAATGGAAAGATTTTTTAGCAGTGAAGTAGTGGTGCAGAAAACCAATTAAAAATGTTTTACTATATGAAATTGAAATATCCCTAAAAGTTTTAATGTATAGGTTCTTTTATTAGTTATTGATTTAATGGGGTTGTATGGATGTAGCGGACAATTTAAAGATAAATTTATCAATAACGAGCGGAGCGAGGCAAAATCTTAAATTAATTTTTAGCAACAAAAAACAAACTTTTTTAAACAAAAGTTTCTTTAACAAAACATGAAAAAGATACTTTCAGTTTTGTTTTTGTGCTTCATAATTCTGGGATATGCAGTAATGCCTTTGGCTATTGCAAAAAATGACAATTCAGATAAAAACCAAAATCGCATAACTGCTTCTGCGGCAAATGATTTTGAAAACCTGGCTGATGAACTGGATGATAACGCATCTGATGATTCGGAGGATTTAGAAGATGAAGAAAATGAAAGCGATGAAGATGATTTAGAAGAGGAATCAGACAACAGTGGAAGGGGTAACAGGGAAGAAAAAAGAACGGAAAGCAGATTTATTGATAGTGAAGGAAATGAAGTTAGAATAAAAGAGAAAATAAAATTCCGTGACGGTGAATATGAAATTGAAACAGAAGTTGAAATTGAGGGAGAAGGCGACAACATAAATGCTGTTGATTCCCGAGGAGAGAGGCACAAAATTAGAGTTACACCTGAAAGAATAAAGGCAACAATCAGGGAGAGATTCAAGAATGCAAATGTTTCTGATGTAAGATTGGAAGAAGTTGAAAGAAATAATATTCCTGCAGTTGTTTACAAAGTTAATTCAGAACATCCAGGAAAGTTCTTGGGAATTTTTAAGATGGTTGTAAAAGCCGAGACAGATGTTGATCCTGAGACGGGCGAAATTGTTGATGTAAATGTTCCGTGGTGGGCTGTTTTAGTCAGCGGATTGATTGATGAAGTTGAAGAAGGTAATGAGACAGACGGAAGTGGTGTGGAAAACGAAACACCTGTTCCGGGAGAAGAGGTTAATGAGACAGAGGTAGTTGAAGAAGAGAATGTTTCTGGTTGATACCAATTTACCTACTCGTAAACTCGCAGATTAATAAAAAAGAATTTTAAAGAGAAACAATTAAAGATTCTGGGAAGAGTTTATTATTAACATCTTTAGAAAAATCCGAGCGCAGCGAGACACATTTTAAGACAAATTATTTTTATTCACTTCTTCCTGAAAACATTCATCATGTCAAGAATTGATTTCTTTTCGAATTCTGTTATTTTATTTTCAGGCAATTTTATTTTTACTTTTATCATGCCCAGCATTGAAACAAAAACAGTGCCGAGGAGAAAAGTTTTTCTGTTTGAATTCTGAAGAGAAAGAATTATTTTTTGGACTTTGTCTTTCAGGTTTTCTTTCTGCATTTTTTCCAGAATAAGATTTTCAATTTCGTTAAAATCAAAATTCATTTCTTCTGAAATTTCTCCGGGCATTTTTTTACTTAACGACTGTGCAGGCATTCTTGTTATTTTCCCGTCAATCTTAAAAACAGCCAGCTCATTTTTTTCTTGTGTGAAGAAATCAAGATGAACTTCATTCGCATTTTTTTCCCTGTCCAGGATAAAAAAACCAGAGCAGAAAAATGCCTTTGGGTTTTCCTTTTTGAATTTCCTGAACTCCTCTGAAGAATGAAGCTTCTCAAGGTAGAATTGAAGATTCATCTTCTCTCTTCAATCTCTTTTTTGATTTTTTGTGCAAAAATCTCTGGTTTGACATTGAATTCAACTTTTCCGTCTCTTGTTCTTACTGCAAGAGTTTTTGATTTCTCCTCTTTTTCACCGAGTGTTACCATGTAAGGGACTTTTTCAACTTGAGCATCATGAACTTTTTTTTGCACGGGAACGTCGCGCTCATCAATTTCAACTCTTATCATTTTTTTCAAAAGTTCATCGTGCAATTTTTCTACAGATGCAACATTTTTGCTTGTCATTGATAAAACCTTTACCTGAATTGGAGAGAGCCATGTTTTTAGATTCCCTTGTGTTAATTCAAGAATGTGTGCCATTGTTCTCTCAGTTGTTCCTGTTGATGAACGATGAATCACCATAACTTTTTCCTCTTTTCCTTTTTCATTCTTGTAACTGAGATTGAACTTTTCAGGAGAAACAAAATCAATTTGGACTGTGAATAAAGTATCTTCTTTTCCATAAACATCTTTATACTGCAAATCCAATTTAGGTCCGTAAAAAGCCGCCTCGCCCTTTGCTTCAACATATTTTAATTTAAGTTTGTCAAGAATTTTTTTCATAAGTTTTTCTGTTGATTCCCATGCTTCGGGGTTGTTAACATATTTCTCCTTGTTTTTTGAATCCCATTTCGAAAACCTGAACCAAGTATCGTTAACACCAAGTTTTTCCATTGAGAATTTAATCAAGTCAAGAACTTTTGCAAATTCTTCTTCCAATTGCGACGGCGTGCAAAGAATATGTGCATCTGCAAGTGTCATTTGCCTTACCCGCGTAAGTCCTCTTAATTCTCCGGATTTCTCGTTCCTGAATAAAGTTGAAATTTCCGCATATTTTAACGGGAGTTCTTTATAACTTCTTGATTTTCTTTTGAAAAGAACAAAATGGAAAGGGCATGTCATCGGGCGTAGCGCAAAATCTTCTCCATGAATGTTCATAACAAACATGTCTTCTTTGTAATGCTGCCAATGTCCTGAAATTTTATACAAATCACTTTTTGCCATGAAAGGCGTTGCAGTGTGCAGATATCCTCGCTTAAGTTCTTCATCAGTGATAAATCTTTCAATTTCTCTTTTTATCGTCGCTCCTTTCGGTGTAAGAAGAGGCAAACCGCTTCCAACCACATCACTGACAACATACAAATCCAAATCGCGCCCAAGTTCAACATTGCTTTTGAGATTATTTTTTCCTTTTGGCGCAGACATTTTTATTTTCGTGAGTTTGTTCTGCAATTGCTTTAAATCAATTTTTTCCTCTTTAACTTTCTTATATTTCTCAGAAGATTTTTTCATGACAGAAATAATTGAGAGATGTTTATAAAATTAGTGCTTCACCAAAAACTTTCCAACCTGCTTTTCCGCGAGTTTTCTTTTCTTTTGATGCTCTCTCAAAAACGCGTTGATTTTTTCAATGAGAATTTGTTTTAATTCAGATGTAAGAAGTTTTCCTGACTTGTAATCCTCGTAAATTGCTTCAAGTTTGTTGTCGTCGGGTTCGAATAAAAACTTAAGGTATTGAAATGAGACATCTCTTTCCGGATTGCCGCCGTGTTTTCTGTGCTCTTCAATTGTGTCTCTCCCTCCTGAAAAAGCATATTTTTTAATTTTCATTTCAACTTCTTTCGGAGTGTCAGAGAGATTTATCTGCATGCCTTCTGAAGAGGACATTTTCGCTCCTCCGTAAAGCGACGGAAGAAACTGAGAATGTAATGCTGTCGGCTTTTCAAGATTAAAATCTTTGTGATTTGCAATATCTCTTGTAAGCCGTATGAAAGGATCCTGGTCAATTGCAACGGGAACAACAGAGATGTGTTTTCCGTGATAAAACTGCGGGAATAAAATGTGCGCCGCCTGCATTGCCGGATAAAAACTCCAGCCAATATTATTCTCCGGCTTCAGCCCGAAACTTGCCTTTGCCGTCGAATATGTGATTTTTTTTGCAATTTTTGCTGCATATTTGTAGATATCTGTGTAAACAAAATCCTGAAAAATAAATGTCTTCCCTGGCTTGAATCCAAGTGCAATCAAGTCAAGAATATTATCTTTTCCGAATTTTACTGCCTCATCAAAACTTAATTTCTCCTTGACATAAAATTTTTCGTCGTCAGAAACAGGAATAAAAACTTCGCAGTTAAAATTTTCCTGAAGCGACTTTGCAACAAGAAATGGAATTAAATGCCCGATATGCATCTTCTCGCTCGGCCCTCTTCCCGTAATGACAGAAACTTTTTTTCCTTTGCTGTGCGCATCAAGCCACTTGTCAAAATCCCTGTGTGAAAAGTACAAGCCCCTGCGAATTAAAGGATGGGTTTTTCCAAGTTTTTTCTTTATGCTGTCTGAAATCGGCGTCGTTCCAAACTCCTTAATCAATTTCCCGTAATCAACCTCTCCTGAGACCTCCCACGGCGTAACTTTTCCCTCTTTTTTCATCTAAATCTAGAGTGAAAGATGTTTTTAAATTTTACACAAACAAGAATAATATTTATAAATAAGTGTTCATATTTTATTTCATGAAAATGAGGGTGATAATTGCTTCAGTGATTTTTTTGTTTTTGATGGTTTCGACAGTTTCTGCAGAAATAATTTTTGACCAGCAGCCAGGAGAAGTTTACAATCTTGGAGATAATTTTCCTGTTTTTGTGACATTAAAACCAAATGTTGACGTTACCGGAAATTTTGACATGAACCTCATATGCAACGGGCAGGAAGTTAATTTTTACAAGAATCCTGTTATTATTTCTGCGGGAGAGGAAAAGAAAATTGAGGCGGCATTAATTCTCAGGAAAGATTTTATCGGGAACCTGACGGGAAATTGCAAAATAAAAGCAATTCTTGGAGGTGATACTGCACCAACAAATCAGTTTAAAGTTTCTGACATGGTGGAAATAATTCTCAGGACAGGGAAAACAGAGTTCAATCCAGGAGAAAACATTCTTATCGAGGGAGATGCCTCAAAAGAAAACAACAAGGGTGTTAATGGTTTTGTTGATTTGGCTGTCATGGGCGAGAATTCAGCGAATCAGACATACAAAGGAACTGTGAATAACGGCTATTTTGCGATAAATTTTGCATTCCCAAAAGAAACAAAAGCAGGGCTGTATTCCATGATGCTAAATGCTTATGAGAAGGACTCAAACGGGGAAATAACAAACAAAGGAGTTGCTATTTCAAGCATTACAATAAAACAAGTCCCGACGAGTTTGGAAATAATATTTAACGAGCAGGAAGTTTTACCCGGGACGAACATGGAAGTCAAGGCAGTTCTCCATGACCAGACAGGGGAGAGCATTCCTTCAAAAGCAATAATAACAGTCAAGGACAAGAACAATAAAATTTATGAGCAAACAGAAATGCCGACGGATGAGTTCCTTGAATTTCTTACCGCGAACAACCAGCCGCCTTCTGAGTGGACAGTTGTTGCTGTTTCAAACAAGCTTACAAGCCATTCGATGTTCAAAGTTATAGCGAAGGAATCAATAAAAACAGAAGTTATTAACAAGACATTAATTATTTATAACGACGGGAATGTGCCTTACAATAAGACACTTCTTGTGAAAATAGGCGAGGAAAGTTTGAATCTTAATGTTTATCTTCTGGTTGATGAAGTGAAGAAATATATCCTTTCTGCTCCCGACGGAGAATACAGTGTTGAGATAATAGAAGACGGTGAGACAGCGCTTATTTCCGGCGGTGTGACTCTTACAGGAAAGGCAGTTGACATAAGAGAGTTTAACAGCGCGGGCTTCAAGAGTTATTATCTTGCATGGATTTTTGTAATCCTTATTCTCGGTTTTGTGGCTTTCATTATTTTCAGGAGAGGATACAGAAGAAGTTTTTTTGGATACATTCCTTTCAGAAGAAAAAAGGCGGACAAAGTTATAAGCAAAAAAAGTTTCCTGCCTCATCCAAGAAATGCGGCTGAACTATCTCTTTCATTAAGGGGGGACAGGCAAAACACAAGCATGGTTTGCCTTAAATTAAAGAACTTTGACGAAATACAAAACAGCGACGGAAATGCCGATGAGACAATTAAGAATATAATAGGTGCTGCCGAGAATGAAAAGGGGTATGTGTATGAAAACAATGACAATTTATTTTTTATTTTTGCTCCTCTTAATACCAGAACATTCCATAATGAAAAAACATCTATGAAATTTGCAAAAAACGCGGAAGAAATTTTAACAGAACACAACAAAATGTTCAAGCAGAAAATAGAATTCGGAATATCTGTTGATTATGGCTCGGTAATTGCTAAAAAAGAAGGGGACGAAATGAGATTCCTTAGCTTCGGCGATTTGATTCAAAGAATGAAGAAAATAGCTTCAGTTGCTGAAAATGAAGTTTTGCTCAGCGAGAAAATGAAAGAAAAACTTGCAACTGAAATAAAAACAGAGAGGCATGTTAAAAGCGGAATGAATGTTTATTCTGTTAAGGAAGTAAGAGACAGAGAAAAGCATAAAAAACTTGCAGAGGATGTTATGAAAAGAATCAATAAGAAAGATTAAGCCCTGTTGTTTTTTATTTTTGGTTTTTGCTCTTTATTTCTGCGCGACATGATTTTATTTATTTTATCCGAGAAGAAATAACTAAGATTAAGGAATTTCATCCCCATCCCAAGCATTATAAAAATCAGGCCAAACAGAACATATATTACAAATACAGTTCCTGCCCTGGAAAACAGGATTGACAGGAAACCGAAGAAAGAATTTTCAACAAAAGAAAGAAGATATTTTATAATTAAAGCAGGGAGAGAAACAAATATTAAAAAAACACCTGCAAGAAATAAGAAATTTGTTTTTTGCTCTGAGAGGAAGAACACTAATACAATCATAGCCAAAGAGATAATTAATGAAATGTAAAATGTTTTTGCCCAGAATTTTCCTGCATCCTCGGAAAACATGGAATTAATAAAACCAAACAAGCATTCAAAAAATGACTCGCATTCCCTGCTGTTAATTTCGTTTTCTATTTGCTCCAAGACAGCAGGATTGTCTACATAATCTGAAAAATGAGATTGTCCTTCGGAATTTAACTGATAATCCTGAAGCGAGAGCATAAAATTAAGAGACAAACTTCCTGCGAACAAAGAAAAAAACAGCAAAAATCCCGCGAAAAAATGCAAACTGCCTCTGATAAATCCCATTGCAGAATACGGGAAGCCAAGTTTATAAAATTAGTGTCTTCTTATCAATTTCTTCTCGGTTTTTTCAGGATTGAAAGCACTGATTAATTCTCTGAAGATATTTTTTGCATTAGGAATATTATTTTTATTGTAATTACAAACAAAGATATCCAGAGTAAGATAATTATTTCTCTCGGGCCAGGTGTGAATTGAAACATGCGACTCGGAGAGAAGAACATAGCCGGTTATTCCTCCGTCTTCACCAAACTTGTGAAAATATTTCTTCAGTATAGTTAAATTATTTTTCCTGATTGATTTCTTCAGGAGTTCGCTCAGTTTTGTTTTGTCTACAAGCAAGTCAGAATTTTTGCATCCATAAAAGTTGGCTATTATGTGCAGTCCCTTTTCATTCATTTCACCACCGTTAAAATATTTATTTGAAATATATATCATCAAATTCTATTTAAAAATCTATTCCTTTAAGGATTTTACATCCTTTCCAGAAGTTCTATTCTTTTTTCCAAAGGAGGGTGGGTTGAAGAAAGATTTCTGAAAGGGTTTGAAAAAAATAAAGGAGCAACGGCTTTGCTGATTTTTTTCTCAACCAATCCCTCGCTCTGAATTTTCTTTAGTGCGCCGATAAGTCCGTGAGGATAACGCGTGAATTTTACAGCTGTTGAGTCGGCATTATATTCTCTGCGACGTGAAATTGCAAGCTGCACAAGTGAAACAATTATCGGCGCGAGAATTGCAAGAGCAATTCCAATTAAGATAAATATGAAATTTTTATTATCGTTGTTACCGCTTCTGAACCACAAACTTCTTAAAAAAATTTCAGAAACAATTGCAATCATTCCCACCATAATTGTCGCAAGAGTCATATATCTTATATCATAATTTGCAACATGCGAAAGTTCGTGCGCGAGAACGCCTTCAAGTTCTCTTTTGTCAAGTTTTTCCAAAGCACCTTTTGTAACGCAAACAACAGCGTTTTCAGGATTTCTGCCTGAAGCAAAAGCGTTTATTTGCTGAGATTCCATGATATAAAGTTTTGGCATCGGCATTCCAGAAGCAATTGTCAGTCCTTCCACCAAATCATGAAACTGCTTGTGTTTTTCTCCGGAAGCCGGCTTGGCACCGACGCTGGCAATTGCAATTTTTCCTGAATTGTAATAACTAATCCAAATGTAAGTCAGGGAAAAAATTATAGCGATTATCATGATAATAAAAAAATATCCCGGAGAAAATGCAAATGAAATTACATATCCAAACAAAACAAAAACAATGAAAATTGCAACCATTAAGAAAAATGATTTCCATTTGTTTCTTGAAATTTCATCGCGGAAGTCAATTCTTGTTTTTTGCATGAATTAAAGGAGAAGAGGAAGTTTTTAAGATTTATTAGTATAAAACAAAAACACAGGATTCATGATAACACCCTATAGCCCCATTTGTAAACTTTGGATTAAGTACTTTTTCATTAAATACTTCTCTTCCAGTCCATTGTTGATACATCAAATTAAATGAACTTTCTTCAAGATTTTCTAATTTTGTAGATAACACTTCAACGTTTGTTAAACTATATTTTTGGGATACTTCATTTAGATTATCTCTTGAAATATAATAATTGTTAGTATTATAAAAATTAATTGCTAAATGGACCGCCATTTTATAGGCATCTGAATTGTATATTAAAATAGGCAAATTATTTTGTTCCCTAAGGTTGTTAATATTGTTGAAAATAACTCCAGTCAAACTTTTGGATTCAAATTGACTCCCAGAATTTTTCACAGAATACCCAAAATAAAGTAAACTTCCCAAGATAATAATAAAAACAATAAAGAAGACAAATTTCCAATTACTTTTATTCAACTTCTTTTCTAATTTTTCTTTTTTTTGAGGATAATAAGAAGAAAAAAGTATTTTTTCATCCTCTTCATCTTTAACATTAAAAGATTCCTCTTTTGTATTACTCTGAAAGTTTAAATGAGATTTTCTCGCTTTATCATAATTTTCCCATGCTTTATCATTCTCCCTATCTTCTTTTTTCTTTTTTTCTTTCCGATAATCCCAATAAGGAATACAGGGGTGTCCTCCTTCAGTTTTATAGCTTTTTTCTAAGAATTCAATATCTTCAAGTTTAGTGCTATTAAACTTAGGCATTCCTGCTAAAGTAGGATTTTTATGTTCTAAGCAGAAGATTAACTCACAAAATTTACATTTACTTAAATTTTTCTTTTTATCACATTTGTGACGATTACATTCATTTTTAATAATTTTGTCTTTTTCTCTTTTACTTTTTTGCCCTTTTTTAAATAAAGATTCTGGAATTGCTCCAGTAGTTCCCGAAGGAGGTTCCCAAGAACCCAGTTCTAAATTTGAGTGAGTTTCATGAAATTCTCCTCCGTGCCCAATATGTTGTAAATGACTAACTTCATGTGTAGCAGTTTTTCTTATATCATCCTCTGACATTGTTTTTAATTCTGGTTCAGCAATACATATTATTTTTTCTTCATGATGTATGTGTGCCCTCTCTCCTTTATCAAAGTGATTCTCATAATGATTCCAAAATCTAACTTTTGGATTTTTAGCACCTAAAGAATTTGCTGCTTTTTCTACTTCTTTTAAGAAGAAACTTTTCTTATACTCCAGTATTGCTTTATCTGGTTTTGATACCATTTTGTAAAACTTTATTATTAGAAATAAATATAAGATTTAAAACTTGCTAAATCCTTAAAACTCAACCTTAACATTTTTCTTCTCTGCCTCTGTTATCTGCAAAAATTCTTTTCTCTTTTTTCCGTAAAGCTGCGCGAAGAATTTTCCCGGGAAAGTTGCATAAAGATTATTGTAAGTCAAGATGCTGTCGTTGTAATACTGCCTTGCATAAGCAATTCTGTCTTCTGTCGTGCTTAACTCTCTTTGCAGTTCAAGGAAATTTGTGTTTGCTTTCAAGTCAGGATAATTTTCCGCGATTGCGAACAGCCGTCCTAAAAAACCTTCAAGTTTTTTGTCTGCTTTTACTTTTTCTCCCACGCCACGGGCAGAAACAAGCGCTTTTCTGGCGTCGTTAACTGACTGAATAAGCGTTTTCTCGTGCTTCATATAGCCCTTCACACTTTCAATCAAATTTGGAATTAAATCAGCTCTTCTTTTCAGCTGAACATTAATCTGGCTTAGAGAATTTTCAATTCTGTTTTCCAAAACCGCGAAGCGGTTGTAATACCAAAAAAGAATAAACACAATTAATGCTGCAATTCCGACAACAATCCAAATCCAAACCATAATGAAAAAAGATGAAAGGAATTTATAAAGTTATCTGACAAAAACTTTATTAAGTTTGCAGAGTTTTGGTTGAGATGAAAAAGAGCGTGAAGAAAAAAGCAATTTCTGAACACGATTCTTCTGATTTTATAAAGTGGTTTTCTGAAATCAGCAAAAATGATGTGAAAACTGCAGGAGGGAAAGGGGCAAATCTCGGCGAGATGTATAATTTCAAAATTCCTGTTCCTCCTGGATTTGCCGTGACAGCACAGGCATATGATTATTTTATTGAGAAAGCAGGAATAAAAGAAAAAATCAGCAAGCTTCTCGGAGAGATTGAATACAGCAACACAAGACAACTTGACGAAACGACGAAAAAAATCAGGGAATTAGTAATAAAATCAGAAATGCCTGAAGAAATGAGAAGCGAAATTGTTGAGGCGTATGAAACACTTAACTTTGAGTGGGAGTCGGACAACAAAACAGTTAATGACATATTAAAGAGAATGCCTGAGAATGTTTTTGTCGCAGTCAGGAGTTCAGCGACGGCGGAGGATTTGGAAGATGCGAGTTTTGCGGGACAGCAAGAGACATTTCTTAATATAAAGGGGAACGAAAATTTAATTGAGGCGATAAAAAAATGCTTTGCGTCTCTTTTCACGTCGAGGGCAACATATTACAGGCAAAAAAAAGGTTTCAAGCATGAGGAAACGAGCTTGGCTGTTATTGTGCAAAAGATGGTTGATTCGGATAAGTCAGGAGTCATATTCTCAAAAGATCCTTCATACAAAAATGACAATGTAATAATCGAGGCGGTTTTTGGGCTCGGAGAAGGAATTGTTTCAGGAAAAATTACGCCGGACAAATATGTTGTTTCCGGAGGAATGGAAATTATCGACGAGAAAATAGCAAACAAAAAAATTGCGATAACGAGAAATTCCGGCGGAGAGCAGACAGAAGTCAAGCTTAGCAACGACAAAGCAAATTCAAAAGTCCTCAAAGACGGCGAGATAAAAAAACTTGCCGAGCTCTCATTGAAACTGGAAAAGCATTATCAAAAGCCACAGGATATTGAATTTGCGATTGAGGGAGATGAAATATATATTGTCCAAACGAGAGCAATAACAACTGTGAAAAACAGAATTGAAATAGGAGATGCAGAAGGGCTGAAGGGTGAAATCATACTCAAGGGGCTTGCAGCGTCGCCGGGAATTGCGGCGGGAAAAATAAGAATTGTCAGAAGAATGGAGGATTTGGACAAAATCAAAGAAGGTGATGTTCTTGTTACAAAAATGACTAATCCGGATATGGTTGTAAGCATGCAAAAAGCCGCGGCGATTGTGACGGATGAAGGAGGTTTAACAGCGCACGCGGCGATTGTTTCAAGAGAAATGGGAATTCCCTGTGTCGTCGGGACGGGAACAGCGACGGAGAAACTAAAAGAAGGTGAAATTATAACTGTCGATGGTTTTAGAGGAGAAATTTACAAGGGCAAACTTGAAAGCGCGAAGGCAGGTAAAAAAGAAATTCTTCCTGTAACTGCAAAAACAAAGACAAAAATAAAGGTCATAGTTGACCTGCCAAGTTTTGCGCAAAGAGCGTCAAAAGCAGGAATAAAAGAAGTCGGTTTGCTCAGAATTGAAGGAATTATTGCAGAATCGGGAAAGCACCCGTATTATTTTCTTGAAAAAAACAAAATTCAGGATTATGAAAATGTAATCTGCAAAGGTGTTGATGAAATTGCAAAATATTTTGATGAACTATGGGTGAGAACTTCTGATATCAGGAGCGATGAGTTTCAGAATTTGGATGGAGCCAAGAAAGAAAAAGAAGCGAATCCTATGCTGGGCATGCACGGAATAAGATTTGGTGTTAAAGAGCCGGAGATTTTAAAAGCAGAACTTAATGCACTTAAAAGAGTTGCGGCAAAAAAGAAAAGAATTGGTGTCATGATGCCGCAGGTGATATCTGTCGATGAAGTAAAAAAAACAAAAGAAATTCTTAAGGAAATAAATTTCAGCGACGCTAAAGTCGGAGTGATGATTGAAACGCCTGCATCTGTGCAAATTATAAGAGAGCTCTGCGAAGAAGGAATTGATTTTATTTCTTTCGGAACAAATGATTTAACGCAGTATATTCTTGCTGTTGACAGAGGAAATGAACAGGTTCAGCATCTTTACAATGAAATGCATCCGGCAGTTCTTCGACAGCTTGGATATGTTTTAAGAGTTGCGAAAAAAAACAAAGTTGAAACAAGCATTTGCGGGCAGGCAGGAAGCAGAAAAGAAATGGTTAAGTTTTTGGTGGAAAGAGAAATAGACAGCATCTCTGTAAATGCAGATGTTGCAAAAGAAATCTCAGATTATGTTTCTGAACTGGAAAGCGGAAAAGTTCCTGAAGAAGAAAATGAAGAAACAAAAGAAAAAACAGAAGTCGTGAAAGATAAAGAAAAACCTGAAAGAGAGGGAGAGCGGCAGGAAGAGAAAAAGCTTGATGAAAAAGATGAAAACGAAATTCAAGAGGAACAGAAGGAAGGGGAAAAAGAACAGGATAAAGACAAAGAAGAAATTAAGAAAGAAAAACCTGAAAAAGAAGGTGAAGAAGAAAAACCTGAAAAAGACGTTGAAAAAAACGAATCGGGAAAAGAGGAAGAACAGCAGGAAGAGAAAAAAGAAGGATTGGATATTTTTTGAAATGATTATAAGAAAAGCGTGGTCTTGGATTGGAAACAATGATAAGCAGATACAAGTCTTGATGATAATTTTATTAATTCTTATTACATTATTTTATGCAATCTCCACATATAATATGGCGAGCATAATGAAAGAAGAATATAAAGATTTAAACACCCCTTTTGTTTCTGTGATAGTTAAACCATCTTTTTCAAACAGCGTTTATTCTCAAGAAATATTAGTGATTAATTCTGGAAATGTGCCTGTTAGAATTAAACAGACGGAAGTTAATTTTGTTGCTGATAAAAGATTTGATAATACAATTAACAGTTCTTTTGATGTCTTATTAGGTCCAGGAAATTCCGCCTCTAACTTTATAGTTGTTGAAAAAATGGATGAGGAATACCTTTCTTTTAATCGTATTAGAGTATATTATTCCTCTATTAATAATGGTGAAATATTCTGTCAGGAGACCCTTATGTCCTATATTAAGATTTTTGGATTTAACACTTTATCTTCCAAGACATGTTAAATCTCCTTTTCCCAATCTTCTAAAAATTTATAAATAATTAAACCCAATGTATAACATGGTAAAAAAGAGAGTGAAGAAAAAGCCGGAACACATGAAGAAAACTTCTGCCGGAAAAGGGACGGATAAAATTCTTGTTGAAAATTTTGTCGCGCTGCAAAAAGTCATGACAAATCTTTCGGTAAGTTTTGACAATCTTTCTACCAGAATTTCCAAACTTCTTGACTTGTTTGAGATATCTGCAAAAAATCTTGCCGGAAAAGATTTTTCCATTGAGAAAAGCAACAAGAATGAAAAAGAAATTCTTAACAAGCTTAATACTTTAGGTGACCAGAATAAAGTTATTGCCCGTGGATTGACTCTTCTTCATGAAAAAGACGGCGGGCAGGAGCACAAAATAGTGCAGGAACGCATGCCTCCTGAAAAAATTCCTAGACCGCCTCAACCCGAAGGGCAAAGAAGAAACGTAATGGGCGGAGAATATCAAAAGTCGATTTCTTACAATCCTAAAAAAACAGAATAAAAATGGAGCCAAATCTTAAATTTGCAAGTGAGCAGAAAAAAGCACTCATTCTCCTTAAATTCACGGGCGAATTGATAAGAAATTCCGGCGGAGAAATTATTCGGCTTGAAAATGTTCTTGATGAAAAAAGTGAAGAAAAAGATGAGAAAAGAGAAGAGTCGAGAAAACTTACAGAAGTTCTGAAAAAGCCGCTGGAAAAAGAAATCAAAGAAGATATTTCTTCCGGACAAACCAATGAAATTTTCAGGCAGTTTTTGAAGCAACATGCGGAAAAAAATCGCAAAGTTTTGAGAATTCCTGAGCCGAAAATTCCAAGACAATTTCAGTATCTAAAACCAAGTTCAGCAAATGCAGAAATTGATTTGGGAAAATTAAATTCCCTGATAAAAGATCCGTTAGTAAAATTAATAGAATGCAACGGGCCAAACAAAAATGTTCTTGTTATCGGAAATTTCGGGATAAAAAACACCGGAATTTTCCTGGACAAAAACGAGATTAACGATATTATAAAAAAGTTTTCGGTTGAAACAAAAATTCCTGTTCATGAGGGTGTTTTCAATGTAATCTTTGGAAAATTAATTTTCTCAGCGATTGTTTCCGAAGTCATTGGCTCGAAATTTATCATAAAGAAAATGACTTACAGCCCTTATCCTGGGAGATAATCATATTTCATAACTTCCAATCAAATTATCTATTTTTTCATATTCCCTATTTCTTTCAGAAAGCGAATTAACCAAGTCCTTCAGCCATTTGTTTTTGTCTGCTTCTATTTTTTCCCTGAGCTCATTTTCAGATAAAGACAAATCATAAGTGTGTTCAACCCAGTAATTTCCTATTTCAAATCTTACGACAATTCCATTGTCCTGCTTTTCTGCTGAGGTTATTTCAACTGAAGAGTTTCCAAACTCATCAAGGAGAATATTTTTTTCCGAGTCAGTCAGGATGTATTCAGGGATTTCCAGAGTTTTTTCCGGTTTTGATTCATTTAAGGTTTTGTTAATGCTTTCATTTAAAATTTCACTTTCAGTTGTTGCATTAACCTCTCCTTGCTGAAGCGAAGTTGTAACTGAACTTATTTCCTGATTATCATAAACCAAAGTTATTTTTAATTCTCCTTCCGGAAAAACAAGATTAAGATTTGAGAGAATTACAGGTAACTTTTTTTCACTTGTTCCGAGATATTCCTCTCCGAAACCTGTTTCTCCATCTGAATAATCTGTTGTTACTGTAACCTCATTTCCGTTTAAAATCAGATTAACGTCGCTGTCGGATAAATCAGAGAAAGATGTTTTCACGCTTCCGGAAACAATTTCAGCTGTTTCGCCGTTGCTGAGAGTGTAAGTAAATGGGTTGTCTCTTGAAGTTCTGCCTTCAATAGTTGTTTCAAGATTCAGAACAGCGTTTCCTGTCAGACCGCGGAATGAATTGAAAATTTTAATAACACCTGCTGTAATTATGTTTTCTGTTTCCGGTTGAGGGTTTTCTTCCACAGGTTGTTCAGCAGGAATTGCTTCTGGGTTTGTTTCTTCTGCAGTTGTTTCAGGAGAAGAATCTTCTGCTGGAATTGTTTCTTCAACAGGTTCTTCTGAAGGAATTATTTCTTCTGTATTTTCTGTGTTTTCCTGAGGAGTAATTTCTTCCTGGACAGAAGTTTCGTTATTGCTTTCCGACTCATTGCTAATTTCAGTATTGTTTTCAGGAGTTGTTTCATTAGTGCTTGCTTCAGGAATATTTTCTTCTACAGAACTGGGTTCAGTATTTTCGCTGTCTGAAAAAATTTTCATTGCGAAGTATACTTCTTCAGAGTCCTTTGTTCCTTCAATTCCAAAACCATTACCATTTCCAGATAATGAAATTCCTTCAAGATAAAAATCTCCTGAAACAGGAGCTTCAGAAAGAACATCTCCCAAATTATATTCGTATTTTTCTCCGTTAGTTTCGAAAATTATCTTTGATGATGCAGGAATCAATTCCCCTTCTTTTAAAACAAGGTTCAGATTTCCGTTGAGCGGCTGCCCTTCCTCGTAAACAGAATTAAAGTTCATCGCAACTTTCCCTGTAATGTTAAAGAAAGGCAGAAAATAAATTAATGAAAATACAACAAATACTCCGAGCAAAACCAAAACAAGTTCTCCTGTTTTTTTCATCTTATCCTCTTTTATTTTAATGAGAAAGAAATGTATATAAATTTTCCTAATTAATTGTTTTGAGGATTTTCAAAAAGTTCTGGTGGTAAACATTCCACGGCAACCACATTCATCGTTTGGTTTCCGAATGTCAAAGGGACGGGCTGGCATTTTGCAGCTTCAAGCATTATTGAATAAACAGCATACTGGACCCCCTGATTTTGCGCGTTAATCGCATAACCGCTTATTGCGGGCTTCAAGGCAAATGAATAAACAACCAAACCACCAAGAAGCAAAACGAGCAAAACCAAAATGCCAATAATCAATCCCCTTTTGTTTTCTTTCATTTTATTTTTATGCTTATGTTATTTAAAAATGTTTTCAATTTGTTATTTCGAGCAGAGTTGAAATGTCCCTGAATGAAGTGTCTGATTTTGCATAAACAGAAATCACGTCGCCGGGCTGGAAAGTTACAACTCCCTCTGACTGCGTGTCAAAATCATTTTTTACTCCTGTTCCTGAAAAAGAATTCTCAAATCCCAATGCTTTGCCATTTTTGAATATTATAATTTCAACGTTTCCTTCCTTGGTAATCTCAATATTTGTTGAAATCCCTGTTATGCTTCCTGCTCTCAGCATTACATAGCCCCTTTCCAAATCGCCACTTACACCTGTCGATGTTTTAAGGAAAAGTGATTCGTTGCTTTCTCCGTCGAAACCGAAGTTAAGGAGAGAGACAGAAGAACTTTGCTGCGAGATTTTTTTGTAATTTTCATTTGAAAGTGTTACTACAAAGACAGATTTGTTGCCGATAGTTTCAACTTTGTAAAGAGCGAGATTTGTATCGTCGATGTTTTGGAGATTTATTTCTTTCGGAAGATTGCTGAAATCAACCTGCGAAACATTTGAGATTTCATTCTCATTTATTCCTTTTTTTCCCGCGACTTTCTTGACAAAGTTTTGCACATCCGAGCTTAATTGCTCTGCGAAAACACCTGAAATCATCAGGAAAATCAGTGCAAATCCAATCAGGAAAAAACCTCTTTTCATTTCTTTTTTAAGATAGCAATATATTTAAAAGTTTCTTCCCGGAAAGTGGGATGGAAAAAGAAATCACAAAAGAAAAACTTGAGAAATATTTTAGTTTGACTTCGGAAGCACTTGCGAAAGTTAAGAAAAAAATTATCATGGGAAATGAGAAAGAGGCAAAAGAAATAATTGAAATGGCTTCAAATTATCTTTCTGATGCGAGGCATTTTGAGAAAAAAAGCGATTTTGTAAACGCGTTTGCCGCGCTGAATTACGCGCACGGCTGGCTTGATTCCGGCGTTAGATTAGGAATTTTTGATGTTGATGATGACAGGTTGTTTACTGTGAGATAATTCTCTATAGATTAATTCTTAATCTTTATAAAGCTTATTTTTAGTGTAATTTTATGGGTTTAGTAAAAATAATTAATGATTGGGTTAGAAGACCAAATGAAATGCTCCTCTCTCAAAGAATTAAAGCATCAAAACCACCAGTAGACAGAAGAGTTTTTTATTTTACCGAGACATTTTATAGTGAGGAATTGAGTGAAGAACAAATTGCTGGAATAAGAAGTGAATTAAAAGTTGATAGCCCTGTTACTATAATAAATTTAGATAAATTGGATGTTCTTATACACACAACACCTACAGGAGTAGTAATTAACTCTCTTGATGCTGAAAAAGATTCTAAACTTGTAAGATTAGTTAGAACTTTATGCTCTCCAAGAGAAATTCCTGTAATTTTTTATGATGGTTCTCCAGGTGAAATAAGAAGAGTTCATAACAATTGGAGAGATTTATTGGATTCTGATGAGGTTAAATGGTTTATATCTTATCGTGAGTTAATAGATGAAAAATCTCTAAGATTAAATGAGTTAGTTGATCAGGAGGGATATGAAAGGACAAGGAGAGCAGATTTATCTCAAGCAAATAAAGAATATGACCCAAGAAAGCTTGAAGCCAAATGCAAAAAAGCATTTGAAAAACTTAGAAATTCTAGAAAATATCCCGAAATTGTTGAAAATCGTGAAGATGAAGTTAAAAAACTTATTGAAGAATATAATAAACGACTAGCAGAATATCTTCTTGCCGGAAGAAGATTGCCAGTTCCATTAGGCTCTATAGATGGGGAGCGTATAAATGTAAGAAAAGGATATTTTATAAGAGAGGGACATTATGCTACCCAGAATTTTAGGATTTTACCTCAAGAAAAACCCCCTTACTTTGTAAACACACAAAGTCCAGGTCAAGAAGTTAGAGATTATCAAGTACGATGCGCATTTTGCAATAATTCTATTTTTCCAAATAAACCCAAATCAAAAAGGAATGGAACTAAAAATCTATTTGTCTGGCCATCCTTTTCGTTCAAGGATTATCATAATTTATGCAATTCAGAAGGATGTAAGGAACTTTTCTCGGGATTATGTATAGATGCGATGATGAAAGAGATAAAAATAAATAGATGGTATCTTAAGAGAAAATTAGAATTATATTCTAAATTGGAAGGGAGAAAAATAACTGAAGGGCAAGTTCCCATGTATGAACATATGATTCAAGAAGAAGTTATTAGAAGATTTAAAAAAATTTTTGACAGAGAAGTAGTAGAATAATTACTGTAAAATAGCACATAAATTCTTTTAAAGAAATTCCTTTTATTTTATTCATGAAGAGGAAATACGTCGTTATCACCGGCGGTGTTCTTTCCGGCTTGGGAAAAGGGATTGCAATCGCGAGTATCGGAAATATTCTTTCTTCGACATACAAAGTTGTTCCTGTTAAGTGTGATGGTTATTTGAATGTTGATCCCGGGACGATGAATCCATTTGAGCACGGCGAGGTTTTTGTTCTCGACGACGGGGGGGAGGTCGACATGGACTTCGGGCATTACGAAAGATTTTTGGGAGTAAACTGCAAATCGCACTGGAATTTGACTATGGGAAAAGTTTTCGAGGAAATAAGAAAAAAAGAGAGGACAGGAGATTATCTCGGGCGAACTGTGCAGATGATTCCACATGTTTCAAATTTTATAAAAAATTATTTCAAGGGCATCGGAGAGGAAACAAATGCTGATGTTGTTTTGATAGAAATCGGCGGAACTGTTGGGGATTTGGAAAATGAACTTTTTATCGAGGCGACGAGAGGACTTAAACAGGAAGCAGGAGAGGGGAATGTTATTTTTATTCATCTCACGTATGTTCCGATTCCAAACGGCGTCGGAGAGCAGAAATCAAAACCGACGCAACAGAGCATAAGTTTGCTTAGGCAAAGAGGAATTGAGCCGGACATAATAATCGGAAGATGCAAGGAAATGCTAAGTGATGAAGTGAAGAAAAAAATTGCATTGAGCAGCAACATAAACAAAGAAGATGTAATAACCGGATTGGATGTTGACAATGTTTACAAAATTCCGCTGGTTTTTGAGGAGCAGGGATTGTCGCAGCTGCTTGCAAGAAAACTTAATCTTCTGATAAAGCCAAACATGGAGACGTGGAAAAAACTTATTGAAAACAGAGAGAATGCAAAAAAAGAAATCACAATCGCTGTTGCGGGGAAATACACTTCGCTGGAGGACTCTTATGCAAGCATAATAGAAGCACTGCATCATTGCGAAGCGCATTTTTCAACAAAAGTAAAAATAAAACTTGTTGAAACAACAAATGAAGAAATTGATTTTCAGGGAATTTCAGGAGTGATTGTTCCGGGAGGATTCGGAGCGAGAGGAACAGAGGGGAAAATAAAAGCGATTGAAAAATGCAGGAAAGAAAAAATTCCGTTCCTTGGACTTTGTTATGGCTTGCAAATGTCTGTGATTGAATTCGCAAGGAATGTTTGCGGGCAGAAAAATGCAAACACGACAGAAGTTGAGGAGAATGCAGAAAATCCTGTGATTGATTTTCTTGACGAGCAGAAAAATGTCAAGGAAAAAGGCGGGACAATGCGCCTCGGCGCTTACCCTGCTATAATAAAAGAAAACACAATTGTAAATTCTTTGTATAACTCAAAAATTGTTTCTGAGAGGCATCGGCACAGGTATGAAGTAAATCCGAATTATCACAAGATTCTTGAAGAGAACGGAATGATTTTTTCAGGTATGTCTCCCGACGGGAAACTTGTTGAATTTATTGAGCTGAAAGAGCATCCTTTTTTTGTTGCAACGCAGGCGCATCCTGAACTTAAAAGCAGTTTGACAAATCCCGCGCCGTTGTTCAGGGGATTTGTTGATGCGGCGATAAAATATTCTGAAAAGTTTGTTTCATAATATTTATAAATGCAATTTTTTCTTTCATAAAATGGGTAGAAGAATAAATATAGATGGTGAAACATCTAGACAAGTCAAGCAAGAATCTTTCGCAGATCTAAATTTTGCAGATAAAGTAATTTATAGAATGGCAGAAAAGCATAGCGCAGCATATCATTTTATTTTAGGTTTAACAATTGATAGGAAAGATCCTGTAGAAATGAATTTGGCTCTTAGAACAGGAGCAGCAGTTTACCGTGCAATAGAAATACAAGCAGAGAAGGAGGGCATTACTCTTCCTTCAGATCTAGAATCTACTCTAAACCTAACAAGAAAGGATTTTAATGTAACACGAGGTAGGGTTGAAGATCCAGAATTAACTAATCTTATAGAAGATATCAAAGATGGAACAGGATCTAATTACGGAGAAACATTATCAGAAGTCGTATCTGGATTGTATCATATGCTTGCATATAATGAAAGTTAGAATTATTTTCAGAGAAAAATATTATTTAACAACAAACCAAGGATTCAGCAAATTTTCCTTGTTGTAAATTAGTTCTTCATCTTTGCCGTATTGATAAACTTTTTTTCCGGCGGCGTTAACAATTGCGTGCGCTGCTGCAGTATCCCACTCAGAAGTCAAGCCGAGGCGAGGATAAATATCTGCTTTTCCTTCTGCTACAAGGCAAAATTTCAAAGAACTCCCGACATTTGCAAGTCCAACTTCATTTTCTTTTTCCAAACCAGAGATAAAGTTCTCTGTTTCCTTGTTCATGTGATTTTTGCTGGCAACAACAATCAGTTTGTTTCTTTTACCATAGTTAATAGGAATTTTAATTGGTCTTTCATCTTGAACCTGCTTGAATGCCCCGTTATTATCTGCATAATAGCAAATATCTTTTACAGGAACATAAACAACTCCCAATATTGGCTTGCGATTTTTTATCAGGGCAATATTAACTGTGAATTCTCCGGATTTTTTTATAAATTCTTTTGTGCCATCAAGAGGATCAACCAGCCAGAAAATTTCCCAGTTTTTTCTTTCTTCGTAAGAAATTTTCTTGCTTTCTTCTGATAGAAAAGGAATTTCAGGATACAACTCTTGCAGTTCATTTGCAATTATTTCATTTGAATTTTTGTCTGCCTGTGTAAGTGGAGAAGTTCCTTCCTTAAATGTCTCGTCTTTTTTGTATTCAACATCAAAGTCAGATTTGTAAACTTCAAGAATTGCCTCGCCTGCTTTTTTTGCGATGCCGATTATTTTTCCAATATCAATATCCATAAGAAAGTTTTAATTTTGTTGCTTATAAAATTTTGTAAATTGTATACTTTAGCATCATAATGTTTATAAATGTCATTTTTTAGTAAAGACATATAATGCACATTATTAAATTTTGTCGTTCTTTATGTCTGCGTGAAAAGGGAATTTACGAAAGCAGAGGAGCAAATGTTGTCACGGAATTTCCCGGAGCAGTTGTAACTCCTATGCACAAAGTTGCGGGAGAAAACCATGTTCTTTATGGTTCAAAGCCGGTTCTTTATGACTTGGAAACTAAAAAAGTAAGATTTCTAACAGCTCATGAAACATATACAAAAGAAAAAGTTGATGCATTGCTTTCAATTCCAAGATATCTTGCTGTGGGTGCAGATTCCGCGCTTGATGCCAAGGGATCAACATTGGGAATAACTTCCTTAATGTTTAGAGAAAGGGATAATAATCTTAAAATGCTTGCAGAAGGGTTATTCAGGAAAGGGTATGAGGAAGTTGTTCTTTTTGCAAATAATGGTATTGGAAATGATACGACAGAAGAATCTGATGAAGACGGTGTTATAAGAGATGAGCACGGAATTGCATATGCCACAAGAGTTAAAGGAAAAAGAGAAGATTCTTATCAGAAGGGGATTCTAACAACACTTCAAAATGCTCCACATGACCACATGCATGTTCTTACAATAGGGAAAGATAGTGGCTTGGAAGTCATGCTTAATGGTGTTCTTGGTTCTATAAGCCAGGGCAAAACAGTGGAAGATTTACAGGCATTCCGAGAGACATTCCGACAGATGGAAAAAGAAAATTCAGGAACATATCTCTCTGCAATTTCTGTAGGAGTTATAACACCAGAAAACATAGATGGAAATTTAATATTTACGCACTATCATTTTAGAAACCCCCAGAATCTTGCAGGAATAGCAAGAACTACTGTTGCAAGTTACAATATGGCAACAGGACTTAATGTTGAAGACAAATCTGTGAAGGAACACCTCTTAAGAAAAACTGCAGAAACTTATGCTTCTTTTTAGTTCACATTTTATGTAACTAAATACTCAAGTTTTAAATATATATTTTCATTTGACATATTATGAAAAAAGAGATTATTGTTTTAAGTTTGGGTGGGAGTTTGATAATTCCCGACGAGATAAATTTGGAATACCTAAAAAAATTCAGAAAAGTTATCAGAAAAAATACAAGGAAATACCAATTTATTATTGTTTGTGGTGGGGGAAATATTGCGCGAAAATATATTTCTGCACTGAGAGAATCAGGAATCAGCGAGGAACTTCAGAGTTTTGCGGGAATTTCAGCGACGAGAACAAATGCGAGATTCATGAGTTATTTTTTCAACCAGAATCCAAAGAGTGGAATTCCGCAAAAAATGGAAAATGTAAAGAAATATCTGAGAAAACAAAATATTGTTTTTTGCGGTGCGCTGGATTACAAGCCGAAGCAAACATCTGACTCAACATCTGCCCAGATTGCAGAACATTTGAAAACAAGATTCATCAATCTCACAGACGTAAAAGGATTGTATGATAAAAATCCGAAGCAATTTAGAAATGCAAGATTAATTTCCAAAATTTCATGGAAAGATCTTTATAAAATGGCAAGAAAAATAAAATACAAACCAGGACAGCATTTTGTTCTTGATCAGAATGCTGCAAAAATAATCATGAACAAAAAAATCCCAACTTATATTATGGGAAATGATTTAAAGCAACTTGATAATCTTTTAAATGGGAGAAAATTTATGGGGACTATAATAGGCGAGCAATAGAACCAGAATAAGGCCTATAAAGCCATTCTTTTAATAACAGGGGCGAAATTCCTTTGATATCATATTCAAAATTTAATGGGTAAGCGCCACTAACTAAAATTATTCCTTTATTTCCGTGAGGAGCATCTAAGTGAATTGTGTCTCTTACATCTCCTCGATCTTCTAAAAAATGTCCTTCATGAAAAACTGAAACATCTTCTGTAAGCAGTTCAAGATTAGGGGCTGCTACAACATACGTGTCTGGAGTGGAACCCTTAATAACAGAACTTGCTCCAATATATGCTTCTAATTTCTCTACGCCTCCCTTAATAACTACTGGAGCAAATGCAACAATTCTTAATGGTCCCTGTTGTTCTATAAATGTAGGACTATTAATTAGGAATTCGTGTCGCTCCCCATGGTGCAAATCATCAATAACTTCAAACTCTAAATCCTCAAATTCTCTCCTAGGCGGCAAGTTGTCCATAACTTTTAGTCCCAATTCCTTAAAACTTTTATACATATAAAACTGCAATAAAATATCTTTTTAAATCTATTCAAAACAACCACCAGAAATAAAAACATAAAAACCTATTTCTCCTGTTTTATTTATGCAAGATACAATTTTCATCAACGAAAAAACATTTGAAAAAGCGCGGAAAGAAATCAGGAAAAATAAAGGCAGGGAGATAATTTTTTCCAGCAATGATGATGAATTAAACCGCAAAATTTTAGAGAAGGAAAAAATCAATGTTCTTTTGCTTAATCATAAAGGAAGAAGGGACAGGCAGAAGCAGAGAGAATCAGGATTAAATCATGTTTTGGCGAAAATTGCGAAGAAAAATAATATTGCTATTGGAGTGAATTTTGATGAAATTTTTGAAGCGAGAGGAAAAGCAAAAGCAGATATTTTGGCTAGGATTTCTCAAAACATAAAACTTTGCAATAAAGCGCGGATTCCAATGAAATTTATTGCGCAAAAAAAGGAAAATTACCGAGATATCAATGATTTGAAAGCGCTGGGTTTGGTTTTGGGAATGCCGACGTGGATGACAAAGGAGATTTAATTGCTCGCCAAAGCCAAGATAAATTCTTTTAGAATTTAGTGTCGGCGCTCGCAAGATTAATGAGTTAAAATTTCTTCGCGGAAAATCTGAGCTAAGCCGGATTTGGAGTCAATAAATATCTGTGAGTTTACGAACAGGTAAATTATCGGCGAACGAGTTTACGAGTGAGCGCAATACAAAAAATCTATAAACTTTTTAAGCCACTTTTCTTAATTAAAAAATGGACAAACAGAGAATTATTGAATCGTTAAGCTTGAATGAAATCAAGATTTTGCCTTACCTGAAAAAAAGCGTTGATGAAATTTGTTCTGAAACAAAATTAGACAGAACTTCTGTCTTGAGGGCATTGGAATATTTGAAGAACAAAAATCTGGTAAATCTTTCTTACAAAAATAAAAAGATTGTTGAGTTGGGAGTTAACGGCGCGCTTTACAAAAAAAGAGGGCTGCCTGAGAGGAGATTGCTCAATATTTTAAAAGAAAAAAGAATTCTTCATTTTGAGGAAGCGCAGAAACTTGCCTTGCTTTCTGACGAGGAATTCAAAGCAGCGCTCGGAATTTTAAAAAGAAATAATTTTATTGAACTGAAAAACCAAAAAGTAATTCTTAGTCAAGGAGGGGTTTTCAGGAAATTTCCCGAGGAATCACTGCTGGAACTTTTGCCGGTTGAATATGATTCACTGGACAAAGAACAAATTTCTGTTTTAAAATCTCTTCATAGCAGAAAAGAAATCGTTCACATCAAAGATGAAAAGGAAATTGAAATTCAGCCGACAAAATTGGGCGAAGAATTATCCAAAGAAAAAATAAAAACAGACAATTTTGTAGAACAAATTACTCCAGAGATTCTTAAGAAAGATTCTTTGTGGAAAGGCAAGAAGTTCAGAAGATATGATGTCGCTGCAAGAGTTCCGACTGTTTACGGCGGGAAAAGGCATTTTGTAAATCAGGCAAGCGATTATGCAAGAAAAATCTGGACAGAAATGGGTTTCAAGGAGATGACCGGGAACTTGGTTGAAAGTTCTTTCTGGAATTTTGACGCTTTGTTTACTGCACAGGACCATCCAGTGAGGGAAATGCAGGATACTTTTTTTATTGACAAAAAAATAGCACTTCCTGAAAAGAAAATTTTGAAAGAAGTCAGGGGAAGCCATGAGGGAAAAATAAAAGGAAGTAAAGGGTGGAGTTATGAATGGAGCGAAGAAGAAGCTAAGAAAGCTGTTTTGAGAACGCACACAACAATGCTTTCTGCTCAGACACTTTCAAAATTGAGCGCGAAAGAACTGCCACAGAAATTTTTCGCGCTAGGAAAATGCTTCAGAAACGAAACACTTGACTGGAAGCACGGATTTGAATTCAACCAAACCGAGGGAATTGTCGTCGACAAAAATGCAAATTTCAGGCATCTTCTAGGTTACCTAACCCAATTCTTCAAGAAAATGGGTTTTGAAAAAATAAGAATTCGTCCAGGATATTTCCCCTACACAGAACCAAGCGTTGAGATTGACGTTTACAATGAAGAAAAAAAAGAGTGGCTTGAACTCGGAGGTGCGGGAATTTTCAGGCCAGAAGTTGTAATTCCATTACTGGGAGAAAATATTCCTGTTCTTGCATGGGGACCTGGCTTTGACAGAATTCTGATGGATTATTACAAAATTACAGACATACGAGAACTTTACAAAAATGACATAACTAAATTAAGAAAAATGAAATTTTGGATAAAAACATGATGGACTTTGAAGAACTGAAAAAATTTGTAGAAATGGAGAATAAAAGATTAAGAGAAAAATATGGAAACTATGGTGATGAAGAAAAAAGAATTTTAGCAAGAGCAGTTAAATTAAGCGAAGAAATTGGAGAATTATGCAGTGAGATTTTATCTATGAATTCATTTCAGAGAAAAGAAAAATTAGATTTGCACAACAAAGAAAGTTTATCAAATGAATTTGCAGATGTTATAATAACAACTTTATTGCTTGCAAAATCCACAGACGTTGATATTGAAAAATCATTGGAAAATAAAATTGAAAAAATAAATCAGAGATACAAAAAATGAAAAAAACAATGACTCTTTGCATAATTCAAAAACCGGAAAAAATATTGCTGGGAATGAAAAAACGCGGGTTGGGAGAAGGAAAATGGAACGGATTCGGAGGCAAGGTTGAAGAAAATGAAACAGTTAAGGAAGCGGCAATCAGAGAATTAAAGGAGGAAGCAGGAGTAATTGTTGATAAACTTGAAAAAATCGGAGTAAATGAATTTAAATTTGAAAATGAAGATAAGATTTTTGAGGTTCATATTTTCAAGGCAAGAGAATTTTCCGGAGATATTAGAGAAAGCGAGGAAATGAAACCGCAATGGTTCTCTCTTGATGAAATTCCTTTTGAAAAAATGTGGCCCGACGATAAATTCTGGCTGCCGTTGTTTTTGAAAGAAAAGAAATTCAGGGGAGATTTTTTGTTTCAGGGCTTTGATAAAATACTTGAACATGAACTTGCAGAGGTGGGGGAAATATAATGGCGGTTGTAAATTTCAGCAGAAAAATTTTTGAAAGAGAAATCGGAAAACTTGATGAAAAAACGCAGACGCGGATTTCAATGTTCGGAACTCCTGTAGAAGCGATTGATGACAAGGAGATACAAATTGAGATTTTTCCGAACCGCCCTGATTTGCTCTCTTATCACGGATTCAAAAGAGCATTTCTGGCTTTTCTTGGGAAAAAAACAGGGCTGAGAGAATACAAAATAAAATCTCCTGAAAAAGATTACAAAGTTATCATTGAGTCGTCTGTAAAATCTGTGAGACCTTATACAGCATGCACAATTGTCCGCGGGTTGAGATTGGATGACGAAAAAATAAAAGAAATAATTGAAATTCAGGAGAAAATTCACGCGACTTTAGGCAGAAAAAGAAAAAAGGTTGCGATAGGAATTTATCCTCTTGACAAAATAAAACTTCCAATAACATTCAAGGCAATTGAACCGGATAAAATAAAATTTATTCCCTTGGAAACAGAAAAGGAAATGTCAGGATTAGAAATTTTGCAAAGGCATCCGGCAGGAAAAGAATACGCGCATCTTCTTTCAGGCAAGGAGAAATTTCCGCTTTTTGTCGACGCTGCAAATAATATCCTGAGCATGCCCCCCATAATTAATTCAGAACTCACAGGAAAAATAACTGCAGAAACAAAAGATATCTTTGTCGAATGCTCCGGTTTTGACTTTGAGATACTAAAAAAAAGCATAAACATTCTCGCAACAATGTTTTCTGATATGGGCGGAACGATTTACCAAATGGAAATTTATTACGGCAGGAAAAAAGAAATAACTCCCAATCTGAAAACAGATGAAATGAAAATTTCTGCTGAAAACACGAACAAACTTCTTGGGCTTGAACTTAAAGAAAAGCAGATAAAATATTGTCTTGAGAAAATGGGGCATGCATACAGCAAGGGAATTGTGAAAATTCCGTCGTGGAGAACAGATGTGCTGCATGAAGTTGATTTGATAGAAGATGTTGCAATTGCTTACGGGCTTGAAAATTTTGTTCCGGAAATTCCTGATATTTCAACAATCGGCGGAGAAGATAAAAAGGAAATCATGAAAAGAAAAATCTGTGAAATCCTTTCAGGATTGGGAATGCTGGAAGTTTCAAGTTACCACCTTACAAACAAAATTTTCCAGTTTAAAAAAATGAACATGCCGGAGGAAAATTTTGTTGAACTGGAAGAATCAAAAACCGACTACAATATTTTAAGAAAAAATCTATCGCATTATTTGCTGAAAATATTTTCTGAAAATCCTGATTCTGAATACCCTCAAAAAATATTTGAAATCGGAAAAGTTTTTGAGTCAAACAATGAAAAAATAAATGAAAGCGAAAAACTTGCCCTTGCTGTCTCGCCTGGGAATTTTACAGATGTAAAACAAATTCTTGAATATCTGGCGAAAGTGACTGAAAAAGAAATAAAAATAACTGAATCAGAGGAATCTCCTAATTATTTCATTCACGGAAGAACCGGAAAGATAATCTTAAACGGAAAAGCAATTGGGTTTATCGGAGAGATTCATCCGAAAATTTTGAGAAACTGGAAAATAAAAATGCCTGTTTCCCTGTTTGAAATTGATTTGGAAGAAGTTTTAAGAGATTAAACAGAATTAATCAATTCTCTCTCCCAATTTCCTCTTCTTAAATAAAGCAAATTAGCTCCTGTATATCTTGGGACTTGTCCTATTGTGGTATAACATCCTGAAAAAACTGTTTTTCCATTATGCCTGACATGAAATTTAATCCCACCAGAAGATTCATCAAGGGAAATTCTTAAGTTATCAAAAATTACTTCTTTACCCGCGAAATCCGAGAGTAAGTCATAAAGTTTCCCGCAAACTTTTTTCAATTTTCGCTGCTTTACTTTAACACCCTGATAATTTACAAAATCAATGTCCGCCATTATTATTAATACTCTGGGGATTTATAAAAATTATTGCATTAAATCATCCAAAATAGCCCTTGCCATTTCCTTCGACCTTATTGTCCCACTTCTTTTTTATTGAATCAACAACATCAAGCAAGTCGTCTTTCATCCCGCGCCACATTTTAAAAGAGCTTTTAATGAATTCTATTTCTTTATTCTCTGAGAATTCAATATCAAGTTCTATTATATTTACTTCATTTTTTATGAGCTGCTTGTAAATTTCTGTTATTTTCTTTTTGTCCTCGGCGTTGAGAGTTTTTATGACGCTGAATACAAACATCGGAGCACCTGTCGGATTTAACAGCATTTCAAGGAATCTCAGGTAAGCGGAAAATTTTTCAGCCATGTGTCTTCTCACTTCCCTGACAAGAATTTCAGATTCATTTTCCTGAATTTTTTCTATGGAAAAATCCTCGTTCATTTCATTAAAAGACGGCAGAGAATATTTTTTCTGAATCTCTGAATAGTCCTTTTTCAGTTTTTCAAGTTTTGATTCTTCTTTTGACATTTTTAGAAATACGATAATGATTTTATAAATTTATTGAAAAAAGAATTATTAGATTTTATACTAAGAGTTATTTTTAGATGATTTATGGTTTAGATTAATTTAAAAGATGTCTAATATCGCTTTTGTCCGCAGTAAAAGTGTAAACTTCACATTCTCCATCAGAAGTTATAGGTTCTCCAAAAGAATTATCTCTTCTTTTTGCGTAAAGGAATCTATAAGTCAACTCTGCCCAATGAACACGTCTTCTCTTTTCTTCAAGATATGTAGTTAAGGCTCTTTTAAACTCTCTTGGAGCATTTGGGAGAACAGCATCAACATCCTCATAAGAACTTAAGGATTTAAGAACCATTTGAAATGCATTATCTCCTCCAGTTTGGGGGGCGATTTCTCCCAAAAGAGGGTGTACTATTCTACTTTTATCAGTAAAAATTAAATCTCCTCCTGGAAACATTAGATAATACCCTTCTTGCCCATTTGAAGATCTTCCCCTAAATCCTTCAATCTCAAATTCACTTGAATGAGTTGGAAATATTTCATTTAACATAAAACTCTTAAAATTAGTCATTTATAAATCTTATGAAACAAAAAGCCTCAGCTGAGAATTGAACTCAGGACCTCGACATTACCAATGTCGCGCTCTAACCGACTGAGCTACTGAGGCCTGAGAATAAATTTCAAGAATTATATTTAAATCTTACCTGCGCATCATCCTGAGGAAAAACAAAATCAAATACACTAGAACAAATGCCACAAAGACAAATCCCGTAACCAGCGCGAACATTTTGAAGAAATTTCTGAAGAGTTCGTTTGAAGTAACGTAATAAAGTCCAAGGGAAATAATGAATAATATTCCAAAAACAAACATATTCTTTATGACAATATTCTTTTTTCTTTCAGGATGAACCATTCTTTTTGAAGTTCTTGTTCCTGAATTTCTTCTGCTTCTTCTGTAAGATGAAGTTCTTCCCGAGACCCTTCCTGAAGTTTTTCGTGAAACTCTCTTCTTACTTCTCCTCTTTTTAACCATATTAATTTATAGACAATATTGTTTTTAAGGGTTTCTACTATGAGGTTTTGTTTTCTGTTCCCCAGTCCATATTAATTGCGTCAGATGTCAGGACTTTCATGTTTTCAAAAGCCGAGCCAATCCATGAGAAATAAACTCTGCTGAAATCAGTCATGTCACTAAAGTCATTTATATTTGCGTCGGAGACGACATAAACGTATCCCAATGAACCCATTAAAAAAACAAACAGAACAATGAACAATCTCACTGCGAATGCCTGTTTTTTGGTAATGATTGACAATGAAATCATGACTATAAGAACGACGATTGCGATAAGTATCGGGATTGTAATTAGCATAAAATACAGAAACAACAATTGTATAAAAATGTTTCTAGTAACATTTAAAATGTTCAGAGAATTACTTTAACTATGAAAAGTGGTGTTGTATTTGGAATTATTTTAGTGATTGCATTGATTATTGCAGGGTATTTTTTATTTATGGGGAAAAGTTCAGATAATTTACCATTGCAAAACAGCGGAACTGAAAGCGGGAATATAATTGAAATAAAAAATTTTGCATTTCAGCCAAATGAATTAACAATAAGCCAGGGTGATACTGTTGTTTGGACTAACAAAGATGCAGGAGTAAAACATACAGTTACTTCTGATTCCGGAAATGAACTTGATTCAGAACTTCTCTCAAAAGGAGAAAGTTATTCTCACACTTTCAATGAAAAAGGAACTTTTGATTATCACTGCACACCGCATCCTTATATGGAAGGGAAAGTGATTGTGGAGTAATTTTTAGTATAATAATTTATTTAAAGGAGTATAAATCTCGATTTTATAATGAACGAAGAGATAAATTTTATTGTCCCAGAAAAAATTAGTTTATTAAATCACCCAACATTAAATGAAAAATGGGTTCAGCAAAAAATAGCAGATACTCCCCAAGTATTAGATATTAGTGGACATAATCTAATTTTAAGGGATAAAGAAAGAATACAACCAAGAGCAGGGAGGCTTGACTTATTATTTCAATGTTCTGATTGTGATAAAAGATTTGAAGTGGAAGTTCAACTTGGAAAAGTTGATGAAAGCCATATCATAAGAACTATTGAATATTGGGATATAGAAAGAAAAAGATACCCTCAATATGACCATTGTGCAGTTATAATTGCTGAAGATATAACAAACAGATTTCTAAATGTAATAAATCTTCTTAATGGGGCGATTCCCTTAATTGTTATAAAAATGGAAGCATATAAACATCAAAATAATTCTTGGCTTACTTTTACAACGGTTTTAAATGAAGCTAATTTGGGGTTAGTTGAAGAAGATGAAATAAAAGAAGTAACAGACAGAAATTATTGGGAGAAAATGGGGCCAAAAACCATTACATTAGCAGATGAGGTAATTAAAATGATAAAAGAATTTGATAGTAATTATGAATTAAAATATAATAAATTTTATATTGGATTGGCAAAAAATGGACAACCAGATAATTTTGTTACTTTTCGGCTTAGAAAAACAATGGTTGTAATGGACATTAAGTTAGAACAACTTAATGAAACAGATAAATTAATTGAAGATTCTGGATTAGATTTAATGGGTTATGATAGTAAATGGGGAAGGTATAATATAAGAATTTCTGGTGGAGATTTAGAAAAAAACAGAGAATTAATTATGAGGTTATTAAAAATGGCTTCTGGTAGAAACATAGAAGATTAATAACAATCTTATCAATCTGCGAACGAAGTGAGCAGGAAGATTTTTATTTATTTTTTCTTATCTAAAATTCCTGAAATTTCCAAGCCGAGATAGAAAACCAAAATGTGATAAATCCACCAGAAAAAAGGATGAAGGAAAATTCCGAATATTACAAATGGCGGCGGAGCGTAAAGTGCTGTAACTCCAAGGAACTGGACAAATCCTGAATAAGATGAAACCAGATAATAAAACGAAATCCACGTTCCGAAGACGAATGAAAAAATTAATTTTCTCATATGGGATTTTTTGTTGTAAATTGAAAACCAAATGAAAGCGAACAGAGTTGCATTCGCAAATTTTGAAATGTAATAATAATTTGTTTCACCGACGCCTGTTAGATGAAGAATAAAATCCATAATCCAGAAAACAGCAACAACTATTGCTATTTTGTAAATCACTTCTTTTTTCATTGAAACACTAGTATAATTAAATTTATAAAATCTTCTTATACAGAAAATTAATGGGACTTAAAAGAATTTTAGCAGGAGTTGGAATTGTATTAACTTTGTATGGTTGCGCGGCAAAACAAGGAAATGTACCACCATATTCCATACAAGAATATGCACGGGAATATTCGCAAAGAAGACAAATGATTGATAGGTTGGTTGAAACAGGACAATTTGATGAAGGCGCAGCTATTGGTTTAGTTTGTTCAGCAACAAGTTACAGGAGAACGGCCTTTGGAAATGTAGATGATAGAAGAAAAGAACAGGAATGTCTAGATTGGTTTCATTTTGGAGAATTTAATCCTGGAAACACACCTTAAATCAAATTCGGAATTAATCTTTTCTCTAAAGAAAGAACTTTATTATTATAAGAAACCAGAGTAAAAATTGATCTTGCAGTCATTTCTATTTCATTTTTATAAACAGGAAAGTTTAATTTTTCATAAATCGCTACGACAGATTTTTTTAATGTTTCAAGAGGACTATGGCTGCGAATTTCTTTTCCTCCTGAAAAATAAGACAGAAGTGTTCTGTATGCAAGATTCATTCTATCTTTTCTATCCTGCGTGCTATTAAGCGAGTGAAATTCCCTTAACTGACTTTCAAGAGAGATAATCTCATTTCTTGATTGAATGGTTCTTTTTTGCAGGGCTAAAACAATATTTCTTATTTCATATGGCTTTGCTTCAAATCCTTTAGCATTATAAAAATCAACAGTTAAATTCTGAAAAGTTCTTGCAGAGTTTCTTGAAGCAATTCTTCCTTTCCTGTTTATCTCTGATAAAATATAATTAAATGCTAATCCCTCTCTTTCTTTTCTCTCCCTGCTTCCATAAGATGAAAAATTTGCAATTTGCTCCCTTATATTTTCTATTTGAGAAATTTTATCTTTTATATAACCAAGAAAAATTTTTACAATGCTATTAAGCTGAGTCCGATTCAAAGTTCTGTTTGCAAATCCTGAAACATAATTCTTAATTATTTGTAGTTTATCTTCTGACTCTGCAAAATATCTAACAATTCTTGGAGTTAATTTATGATATGCAAGAGAAGCAACCCCCTCTTCAGAATTTCGCGCTGACTTCTGTCTATGCCTTCCCAATATTTCTGAATTTCTTTTTTCTGTTTCTTCTTCAATTTCTCTTAATATCCTTTCTGCAGCATCCATAAAAAAACCCAAATAGAAGATTTAATAAATCTTTTTAATTAAACAATTTAAAGCCCCATAGTACAGCGGTCAAGTATGTCGCCCTCTGGGCGAGCGATTTCGTGGTAGAGAGTAAATCTCCATCCATGGCTCGTGCGAAGTCGGGAGAGAGGCGGTGACCCAGGTTCGAATCCTGGTGGGGCTATACTTAAAATGGAAAACTGCGGGTTATGTATTGCATTTAAAAAAGGTTCACAAGTTATAGATGAAAGTGACTTGTGTTTTTCAATGGTGAATTATGAGCCGATGCAAAAAGGACATGTGATGGTTGTGCCGAAGAGACATGTTGAATTATTGGCTGATTTTTCTGACGATGAGATAAAAGATTTTTTCAGGATGATTGATAAAACGCGGAAGTTGGTTGAGAAAAGTCACGATAATGGTGTTCTTATTTTGCTGAACGGGAAAAAATTCAAATCGCAGAATCATTTTCATATGCACATAGTTCCTGTTCCTGAGGGCTTGAGGGAAATCATGTCAAAATATAACAACTCTCCGGTAAGGAAGAAAATATCTGAAGAAGAAATGAAAGAAACCAGAGAACATTTGTTAAAAAATCTCAGAGATTAATTTCTAAAATGGCGACAGAAGTAGCGTATCTTTTATGCGATAGATTAAGAGAAGAAGAAAAGAAAGTTGTTCTTGGATTTAGAGATTACGGGGGAGATTATATAGAGGGTTATTTTGGAGCAAGAGACATAACTCCGGCATTCAGAAGAAATTCCGTGTGTTTAAGAGTTGTTGTTACAAATGCTGACGGCGGATTTAGATTTGAAGTTCGTCTTCCGTCTTCAAGAACAACAAAGGGAACGAATCTTTATCATGTTGAAAGAGATATTTTAAGATTTCAGGATGACTCTGATTATGCTTCGTGAGCAATATAGTATAATAATTCTTATATAGGATTATTTAGTAAATAAATTATGGAAAAAGGAGGGTGGGAACCAACGAGAATTTCTCCAGAACATTTAGTTTCCGCATATATCTTAAATCAGATTAGTCATGGGAATATAAGACATCTTGATGATGAGGAATGTGCTCATGTCATCTCTTTGTTTTTATCTTTGTTTCGAGAAAATAAGAATTCCCTTAAATTTGATTTAACATATACTACTTACAGAGGTTCTGCTCGGGGCGAGTATTCTCCCGAAGTTGGGGCAGAATTTCAATTTCTTTGTGATACTAGGCGTGCTATTGAATATTTTCCCGGAGAATTTATAATTACTCGAAAAGGTATTAAATATGCCATGGAAAAAGTGGATGAATTGCGACGCGAAGATTTAGATGCTGCTAATCAACTTGAAGTTATGACTGAGCAGGCAAATTATGATTTAAGACAGAGGAAAACTTGGCGTAAGCATGATATTTTTATGTCCCGTGCCAGAAAACTTTTGTTTGGAATTTAGAATGCAATAAATTTAAATATTCCAAATTCTTAAATAAAATATGCCGAAAACAAAAAAAGAAAAGGTGAAACCAAAAAAAGTTTCTGCCGGGAAAAAAGAAAAATTGGTTGGTGAGGTTTCAAATTATTTTGAACATGCGAAAGCGGCTGCGATAAAATTGAAATCTCCATTAAAGGTTGGCGACAAAATTCACATAAAAGGCGGAGAAAAGGACTTTGTGCAAAAAGCGAAGAGTATGCAGATACACAGAAAAGATGTGAAGAGCGGAAAAAAGGGAGATGAAGTCGGATTGATTGTCGACGAGAAAGTTAGAAAAGGATACAAAGTTTTCTTGGTTGAATAAAATACTACTCACTTCGTTCGCAGATTTATTTATCTCCGTACCAAACTTCGTTAAGGCACTCCGCGAAAAAAAGTTTTAATGTGTTAGATTTCTTATACAAAAAATCCGAGCGAGAATGGATTTAGAGTTATCAAGGATGCTGAATTAATAAGCGAGCACGAAGTGCGAGCGAAATATAATTTTAAAAACCAAATACTCTATTTCATTTCAGCCCTCATAGTCTAGAGGCCAAGGACGCCACCCTCTCAATGCTGAAGTTTAGTCGTTGAGACAATAACTTCTGTCTTAAATGACAGGCAATTCGTGGGAATTTTATTCTCACATAGGGAACGGTGGTAACCCGAGTTCGAATCTCGGTGAGGGCGTATCCAAAGATTGAGCGAAGCGAGTAGGTAGAGGGCGTTTTTTGAAGATATATTAGGAAAGAGAAAACTATAAAATTGTTTAATTCTTGAGAAGATTATGAAAAAGAGAGTAAAAATCTTTATCTTTATTTTGATTGTTTTAGTTTTGGGAGTTCTGGGAATTATTATTAAAGGATTAAATACACATGGCCAAATCGAACCTTTTATGCCAACAATTATAACTGAACCTTATACTGATATTTATCTTCCGGTTAGCAGTTATCCTATTGATGTTGATGGTAATGGATTAGTTGATTATTTAGTAGTTGAGTTTGAAACTAATCTTTCTAACGAAGAAAACTATGATATCTCAGGAATTCTTCTTGGGGAAAATGAGGATTATATCTCTTCAAGTGGTAAAATTGTAGATTTTAGCAATAAAAGAATTATTCAATTAAATTTTAGTGGGCTCGGTATTCGTTCAAAAGAAATGGGTGGCAAATTTAGATTTGGAAATGTATATGTAATAGGAGATAATACTCGTTTGAATATTCAAAATAAAACTTATTTTACTCAGAACTATAATAAAAATGATTTTGAATATCAATCTCATCTATTAGAATGTGGAAAAATTGTCTTGCCTAATTTGGTATATATTTTAGATAATAACCTAAATACTAGTGGTGATTGTTTCAATGTTCAAACAGGAAATATTATTTTAAATCTAAATGAGCACATTATTTCTGGAGATGGTTCTGGAATAGGAATCTATGAGAGTTACCAAAGTAATGTTTCAATAAAAAATGGGAGAATCTCCAATTTTTCTAAGGGCATGGAAATAAGACACTCAAATAACAATATAATAACCAATTTGTTCATTGGTTCAAATAAAGGAGATGGAATAAACAATGGGCAAGGAATTGACTTTCTTCTTAGTAATTATAATTTAATTAGTAATAATACTTTTGATAATAACGAAGGAGATGCTATAAACTTGGATGGTTCTAGTTCTAATAATATTTCTAATAACAATTTTACTAGTGGTTTTAGGGCAGGGGTTTATTTATTAGGATCTAATAATAATACAATAAAAGAAAATTTTATCATGAATAGTCAATATATTGGAATTTATCTTAATCAAGCTTCGGGAAATCAAATAACCAATAACACTATTAGTTTGACTAAATTTTGGGGCATATACGTAGAAAAATCTAGTGTAGATCAGAATATTATTAGCAATAACACTCTTTCTAAAAATGGAAGAAAAGGTATTTATTTTGAAGAGATAACGTAATCAACTTGTTTTCTTATTCCTCCTTGATGTTTACCCAGGGTGTTTCTTTCACAATCTTATTAAATTCCTTCACATTGATATTTTTATGAAAGACGTGATAAAATATTCCCTAATTAATTCTCTCGGAACAGCGATTTATATTGTAATTGCGGCGTCATTTATTTATTTTTTGGGAAATAGATTTTCGGGAGATACAAAGACAATTTTTGCCCCGATTGCGATGCTCATGCTTTTTGTTTTTTCAGCAGCCCTTACTGGATTTTTGGTTTTCGGGCGTCCTATAATGTGGTATCTCGACGGAAAAAAGCAGAAGGCGCTTTCATTGCTATTTTATACTCTGGGAATTTTCTTAGCCATAATAATTATTGTCTTTGCTTTTTTGATTTTTATTTCTGGCTTTTAATAAAATAACTAACTCCTCCCTATTCCTGAGAGTTCATTAATTATCATAGACAAGCCCTTTTCAAGAGTTTCATTTATTGCACCAAGTTTGGCGGAAATTTCTTTCAGAATTTTGCCGATATTTTCCTCATCCATGGAATTAAATAGTTTTGTTCTTTTTATAATTTTTTATAATCTCTTGCAAAATTAATTATTCTTTTTTGCTACTAAAAGCAAAAATCTACACTCAAGAATATATGGGGGATTTGCTTTTTTCATAACTATTCTCATAGGTTCTGATTCTGTTATTTTAAATTCGTAGTCATTAAACATCCTCTTAAGAAAGATTTTTGCTTCATCAATAGTGTAGTCCTTTCTATTTTTTATTATATAAGGCATTCCGTCATTTATTTTTGTTCTTTTTGCATCAACTGCAAAATCAATTATAACTTTTCCTCCTGGTTTTAACACACGATGAATTTCTTTGAATATGTGCTCGGCAACTTCCTGAGGAAACAAATGTAATGTGCCTGTGTTAAAAATTCCGTCAAGAGAATCATCTTTAAACGGAAACTTATCGAGTAGATTAAAAACTTTAATTTTAAGGTTAGATTTGTATTCTTCGGGAGTATAATACCAAAGTTTGCTAAGAGCGCTTGCATCAATGTCCGTTACTGTGACAGAATCAGCTTTTTTTAATAAGATAAGATTATATCTTCCATCTCCTGCCGCCAAATGTAACCAGTTTCCCTTAATTTGTTCTTTATCTAACAGGTTAAGTGTTTCTTTATCTCCTTGTCCCCAAATAGATTTTTTGCCTGTGTTAAAATAATTCATATTTTCTGTAAACACATATCTTCTTTCATCTACTGGGCATGGTTTTGTTATTTTTTCCATGAAGAATAAACAAAAAAAGAATTTTTAGAACTTCCTATTTTTCAAAACATTTAAAAAGTTCACGATTGTTTAAACATCAGAAAAATATCTTCATAGATTATTTTCACATTCACATTCATTTGGTTATTGAAACCTTTAGAAAGGGATTATAATAAAATTGATATTTTTCTAAGAATTTCCATAAGGAAATTTACAATTAAATTACTAATAAACAATATGGCAAAAATAAGTCCTGTATCGATAAAATACATGATACATGCGAATTTTGATGCTGAAGGCGCTTTGGAAAAGCCGGATGTAATCGGAGCTATCTTCGGGCAGACCGAGGGCTTGCTTGGAACTGACTTGGAAATGAGAGAATTGCAGAAAGAGGGCAAAATCGGAAGAATTGAAGTTGACTTGGAAAGAAATGACAAGAAAACAACCGGAAAGATAAAAATTCCGACTGCTTTGGATCAGTCAGAAACAACGCTGATTGCCGCTGCAATTGAGACAATAGAAAGAATCGGGCCGAGCGACGCGCAGATAGATGTTGAAAGAATCGAGGATGTCAGAGGAAGCAAAAGAGATTACATAATTGACAGAGCGAAAAAGCTAATGAAAGAAATTCACGGGACAACTGACTCAAGAGAGATTTCAAATCAGATAAAAGATTACTCAAGAACTTCTGAAGTTTCTGAATACGGAAGCGAAAAACTTCCTGCAGGAGACATAAGCGGAAGAGAAGTCATTGTTGTTGAGGGAAGGGCTGATGTTCTTAACTTGCTGAGAGCAGGAATAAAGAATGTCATTGCAATGAACGGGACAAAACTTCCGGACGCGATAAAAGAACTTGGAAAAGAAAAAGAACTTACGCTTTTTGTCGACGGTGACAGGGGCGGAAAGCTGATTGCAAGAAATGTAGTTGACAACGCAAGAGTGAGATATATTGCTGTTGCTCCTGACGGAAAAGAAGTTGAAGAAATCAGCGGAAAGGAAATCTGGATGTGCTTGAGAAAAAAAGTTCCGACATCTGAATTTTTTTCAGGAAGAAGTTTTTCCGAGGAAAAGTTTGAGAGAAAAAAGGCGGAAATAACTTCTGAGGTCTCAAAAGCACCTGAAATTGACGAGAGTTCTGATGAGGATGAAAGCGGAAAACTCCGGGAAGTTTTTGAGAAAATTCAGGGAAAAGGAAAAGCAGTTCTTCTTGACAGGAATCTTAAAGAAGTGAAAAGCGTTTCAGCAAGAGCTGCCGGCAGTGCACTGAAAAAAGAAAGCAATGTTTATGCTGTTGCAATTGACGGCACTGCAACTTCAAGCGTAATAAGTTCTGCAGAAGACGCAAACGTTCAGATAGTCGCAGCAAAGAATTTCGCATCAACAAGCGACAAGGTTAAACTTGTAAGCTTGTAGAAATAATTTATTTTTTTATTATTTTTTTGGTTTTGATAAAATTTATAAAGGCATTAATGCAGAAAGTTTTATGGGAAGATTTACAGATAGTGGATTTTTTGAACTTTTAGTGTGTTCAATGATAGGAATTCCCTTAGCAGTACCAATAGGGGGTTTCGTAGATGGTTTAGTAAATTCGTATACCCCCATCTATTCGGGAAGATTTGAAGGAAGAAATGTCCGGATTGAAGATAGGGAATTTATGCCCTCCCGCAGAGTGATAATAGATGAAAAAGAAATAAAGATAGGTGGAAAAAGAATTGGTGTAATTTATGAAGAACTTAAAGATAAGGGGATAGATGGCATTCTAGATAAGGATTATTTCCCTGGCGCACAGGAATTTTATAACAGATTAATGGATGAAGTCGGAGATGTGGTTGCAAATCGAAATCCAAATTAATTATTTCTAAATCTTTATAAAACAGATTTTTGTAAATTCTTGATGAATTTGAAAAAGATTCTTGCGACAGGATTTGCTTTTCTTGAATTGAGTTCTCTTGCGTTAGGGGCTGAAAACGGAAGAAGCCATATAAGAGTAGTTCAAACAAATTACGGGGAAATAAGATACGAAAAAGGAAGATATGTTAATATTAAAGTTGATTTGGAAAAATTGTTTGGGACAAAAGAAATAATAATCTTGGGTTTGGAATTTGAAGAGAACATTAATATTAGCGGACGGGTTGCAGATGAAGGAAGTAGAGTGTCAACAAAAACAATACCTTATCCCTGCTCTATTGATAAAAGATTACTTAAGCCCACTCAAACAAATGGATATCTTGAACTTGATTCCCGATGCTTATATTGAAAACCCTGATAAAAATTTACCACCACTTGTTCCTAACAGTGAGTACTATATAATTATGTCAAAGTGTCGTCACCATAAAGTTTATAAATAGTTTCCTGGTAGGGATTTTATAGGAAACTTTGTTTCCCGGAGTTAAATAAATGCAAAAAACAAATATGAAGACAAAAAACCTTTTTGGTTTTTTTCTGGCAGTTGCAAGCGTTTTGCTATTAGCTGCAAATGTAAGTGCTAGCTTCAGCAATGTGCAGGTTACTGTTGACAATGTTGACGTTCTTGACAGTCCGTCAATTGTTGCAGGCGAACTTGTTACATTCAAAGTTTACTTCACATCAACTTCTGATGCCACAGATGTCAAGGCAAGAGTTGAAATTGAAGGAAAGAAAACAGACGTTACCGAAACAACTTCTGTCTTTGATGTTGAAGGCGGGCACAGATATGTGAAAGTTTTGACTCTCAGAGTTCCTTACGAGCTTTATGATGAAGTAAGCGAGGACGCAGACCTTAATGTAAAAATTTGGGGCGGAGAATCAACAACTTATGAAAACTCATTTGCGGTAAGAGTCCAGAGACCATCATACAACGCGGACTTGATGTCAGTAAGTGTCGGACAGACAGTAAATGCTGGAGAAATTTTTCCAGTTGACGTTGTTTTGAAAAACACAGGTTACAACAAGCTTGATGACTTGTATGTTACTGTGAAAATTCCAGAGCTTGAAATCAAGAAAACAGCTTACTTTGGCGACTTGGTTTCTTTGGAAAACGATGACAACGATGACACAATAAGCGGAAGAATTTTGTTGCAGACACCGTTCAGCACAAAGCCGGGTGTTTATACACTTGAAGTTGAAGTCAAAAACAATGACATGACTATGAACGTTGTGAAACAGATTTCAATAGAAAATCATTTCATAAGCAATGTTGTTGTTTCAGGCAATGAGCTGATGATTGTCAATCCAACAAACAAGCTGATGGTTTTGAGATTAGTTGCTGATGCGCCCCAGGGTGTTTCAGTAGTTCTAAGCGATGAAGTGGTTGCTGTTCCGGCTGGTTCAAGCAGAACAGTTATCGTGGATTCAAACAGCTTGGGCGGAACTAAGAGCTATAGCATAAACCTTTTCACAATGGATGGCGAACTGGTTGATTCAGTTACTTTGAGCACATCTCAGAGTGCATCTGCCGGCAATGCAGTGGCTGTCTTGACAGTCATACTAACAATAGTATTTTTGGTATTATTGGTGGTATTAGTTGTATTGCTTAGAAAGAAACCGGAAAAATCCAGCGAACTGGGTGAAAGCTATTACTAAATTAATTTTTTATTTTTTTAATTTTAATTATTTTAATGAAAGAAAAGACATAATAAACGGAAGTTTTCCAAATAAAATGGCGGAAGAAAAAAGTTTGAGAGTTACAGGAACATTGGGAGATGAAACAAAAAGAAATGCAGAAGGAATTCCTACAGAGGCAGAACTTGAGAGAAATTCAAGAATTAAATGCCCTTTCTTGAGAGGAAACGAGAAACAAGGATATATTTGTGGAGCAGATATTAAAAGAATTGTATCAGAAGCTCATTTGGAAAATTTTTGTCATGACAATTATCAAGAATGCACAAGTTATAAAGGAAGATAAATTTATAAAAAATATTATTTGATTAAGATGATGGATTTTAAAAAAAGTTTTAGATTGGGTTTGGCAGGAATATTATCTCCCTTGTTAATTAATCCGATTTTATCTTTAAGTTCAGAGGAAGCAAATCAATGTCAGACATTTTATTCAAATATTGGAGGTATGAGCACCCAGTATGTAAGGTGCCCTGAATCGCAACGTTATGAGACACTTTCAGAAGTAGAAGGGATAGGAAAATATACTGTAGAACACATTGATGCAAATAAAAACGGAACAGTAGATGTAATTATTGTCAGAATAAAAGATAAAAATATCATAATGTTGAGAAGTGAATATGAGGAATATTTTTGGCAGGCAGATGCTGCTTTAAGATATTTAGACAGAACAAATCCGCCAAGAGATAACAATATTAATAGTACTTAATTATTTCACTTTCAAAAAATTCAATGTCTTTTCCAGAATTCCTGGCTGGATTTTTTCTTCAAAGTGCCCTTTGTTTTTTTCAGTTACAATTTTTGCGCTGAGTTCTTTTTTGAAAATTTCTGCGTTTGACTGAGAAACATAAGGGTCGTTATCGGAGAAAATCGCGAGAAAATTTGTGCAGTGCTCCAAAATTCTGAGAAAATCAATTTTGCTGTTCAGCCAAGGATGCGCGATTTCCATTTCTTCCGGTTCAAGGTTTATGAGATTAAACCATCCCGCGACAAAAATGCAACCGCCGATTTTTTTGTTTTTGTGAAGTTTTTCAAGAAACCTGAGAATTGCCTGGCAACCAACACTATGTCCTATAAAATATGTTTCTTCGTCAACATCTTTTACATTTTCTCCCATGTGTTTAACCCATTCCTCTATTTTTGGATGTTCAGAGTTTGGCATGTCAAATGCAATCACTTCAACATTTCTTTTTTCAAGTTCTTCTTTCAACCAAGGATACCATAATTCCTCGGAATTTCCATCCCACATGTGAATCAAATAAATTTTTTTCATTTAAATTTTCAAGCTAACAACTTTACTTACTCCTTCGTGCATGCTGACTCCGTAGAGATTTGTCGCGTTTGTAATGACTTCGTCATTGTGAGTTATAACTATGTATTGCCCTTTCTTCATATATTTTTTCAAAAGTTCTGCAAGACGTTCCGAGTTTCTTTTATCCAGGGCTGCGTCAATTTCGTCGAGAATGTAAAAGCTGTATGGTTTTAGTTCCTGAATTGCGAAAATCAGCGACAGTGCGACAAGTGTCTGCTCTCCGCCTGAAAGAGATGTTACATCAAAATATTTTCCGTGTCCTGTTTTCACGACAATTCTCACGCCTGAGCCGGATTCAAACGGCTCTTTCTTATTTTCTATTTCAAGATATGCAATTCCTTTTGAGCTTAAGTCAGAAAAGTTTCGCGAGAAAATTTCACTCAAAGATTCAAGAGTGTGGAGGAATGTCTTTTTCTTTTTTATGTCAATCTCATGAATTATTCTCATGATTCCTTCTTTTTCTTTTTCAATCACTTCAACTTTCTCCTTCACTGAATCATATTCTTTTTTTACAGAATCATAAACCTCAAGAGAAAGAAGATTTACAGAGCCGATTCTTATCAGCGCGTCTTTTGCCTGTTCAAGACGGTTGATTAAGGATTCCCTGCTTGCTTTTATTATTTCAATGTTCTTGAATTCAAAAAAATCTGTTTTCAAATTGTCCATCTCCGCATTTATTCTTGCCTTGTCAATGCTGAAATTGTTAATTTCCTGTTCAATTGAGTGAATTTTATTTTGGTTTTCAAAAAGTTCTGTTTCGTTCTCGCGGATTTTTTTCTGGAAACCGTCGCGTTCAGAGATAAGTTTCCGGAATTTTCTCGTAAGTTCTTCTTCCTGCATTTTCTTGTCTTCCAGAAATTCCTCTTTTTCATTTGCAGAATCCTCAAGTAAAGAAAGTTCTTCCTGCATTTCTTCCTCGTCTCTTGAGAGCTGTTTTACATTAATTTTTGCCCTCTCCAATTCACGCTGCTTGAAGGAAATTTCAGAATCAACATTTTTGTCTGTTCTCATTGAGATTTCCTGCATTTCTATTCTCGCTGTTTCATACTTTCTTTCAACATCATAATTTTCATCCATTGCATTTTCAAGATTTTTTCTTTTTTTCCCAAGTTCGGAAATTTCCTTTTCCAAAAATTCTTTTTTTCCCTGCAGAATTTTTATCTGCTCTTTTTTTTCTTCCATGCCTGAGAGCTTAACCAAGTCAGATTCTCTTTTTGCAATTTCAGAATTAATCTGCTCGATGTCCTGCTTCAGAATTTCTTTTTTCTTCATAATTTCATTCAGTTCCCTATCTGATTTTTTAATCTCGCTTTCAAGAATCTTAATTTCCTCTTCTGTTTCAGAATTTATTGAATGAACATGTTCAGGAGTAATTTTTGATTTGCAGACAGGGCATATGTCAATTTTTTCTATTTTTTCCATAAATTTTTTCTGTTTTTCTATTTCATGCTCATCGGCGTAGGATTTCTTTTCAAATTCTTTTTCTGATTTTTCTATGCTTTCCAACATTTTCTTTTTTTCTTCCAAAGACAATTGAAGCTCGCGCACTTTTTTTCCGTCTGTTTTTTTGTCAAAAAGCATTTGTGAAACCTGCGATATTTGCTTTATCAAAAATTCCGACTCATTTGAATAATTCTGCAGAAGTTTTTGCTTGTCGTCAATTCTCTCCCTAATTGATTTCAGTTCTGTTTTGATAGTGTAAAACCTTTTTCTTTTCTCCTCAAGTTTTTCAAGCTCCTTTTTCTTTTGTTCAATGTCTTTTTGTTTCAGTGTTTCAGGAGCTCCTTTTTTCAATTCTTTTACAGAAATTTCATTTTCCCTTATCCATAATTCAAGTTCTGTTCTTTTCTTTTGTGTTTCAGAAATTTTGTTTTTGTAGTTTTCAATTCTTACATCAATACCTGCAATTTCCGCACGGAGGTTCGCTATTTCCTGATTAAGCTTTTCCTGCTCAAAGCCGGTTGATTTTTGAATTGAAGAATTTATTGAGATTATTTTTGACTCGCAATCAGAAATATCTTTTCTTATCTCAGCGAGGATTTTTCTCAGTTTTTCAATTTCCTTGTTTTTCTTTGATATTTCCTCTTCTGTTTTTTTAATCTCTTTTTCTTTTCTCTGCAAATCAAGATTTATTATGCTTGCCTTGAATTTTTTTGTATCCTCCTCCAGCTTCTTGAATCTCAGTGCCTGCTGTCTTTCTTTTTCAAGATTGTTAAGATAAGATGTTCTTTCCCTCAAAATTGCGGTGATTTCTTTCAGTTTCTCTTCGGTTTTCTGCAATTCCCTTAAAGATTTTTCTTTTCGCGTTTCATATATTGCAATTCCTGATACCTCCTCAATAACTTTTCTTCTTTCCTCCGGATGCATTTTCACGAAGTTTTGTATTTCTCCCTGAAGAATTATGTTAAAACCGTAAGAATCAATTCCTGCCTGAGCAAGCAACGAGAGAATTTCCTGTCTTGTTTTTGTTTCGCCCTGAATCTTGTAAATGCTCTGCCCGTTTTTTCGCACTATTCTTTTTATTGCAACTTCATCTTTGTCAATTGAAAAAATTCTGTCGCTGTTGTCAAGAACAAGTTCAACGATTGCTTCTTTTGCAGGGGACGCGACTTTGCTTCCCAGAAATATTAAATTGCTTGCCTTCGCTGCTCTTATGGATTTTATGCTCAAACGCCCGAGGACAAAACACAATGCATCTGAAACATTGCTCTTCCCGCTTCCGTTAGGACCGAGGATAACATTGATGTTCGGCGTGAAAATCAGTTCTGTTTTTCTGGGGAAACTTTTGAAACCGTGCATCACCAATTTTTTAATATAAGCCATATAAAAACCTCCAGCGGGTTTTTATGAATCCCGCAACCATTGATTAAGTTATATGAAGAAGTTTTTAAAGATTGTTCAAAATTCCGCGAGTTTTTTCTGGCTTAATCCGGATTTTGCATTTTTCCAAGTTGCCCAGGATTTTCTGAAAATTCCGTCTTTGTGATATTTCTTTATGTTGCTTGCAAGAAACTTTGCTGTCAAAGGATCAGAACTGTAACCGGAACCGATTTCATTTCCGTATTTTTCTTTCAGCATTTTCATTTCCTCCTCTCTTGTTGATTTTGCAAGTATCGAGGCGGCTGAAACAGAAACATGATTTATATCTGCCTTGTGTTCGCATGAGACATCAAGGTTTGAAAGATTTTCTATCTGCATCTTCAAAAAGTCCTGCCACTTTTCCCTGTTAACAGACGGGCAATCAACAAGAACATTTATTTTTTTGAAACCCTTGTTTATTTTGTTTATAATCCGTGCGCATGCAAATGCCTCAACCTCGTTCAGTTTCACACCGTCCAGGTTTTTTTCATCAATCTCTTCCGGATGAATTATAATTACCTCAAATGTCTCTGCTTTTTCACGTATTACTTCAGCGAGAAATTCGCGTCTTTTTTCTGTGAGTTGCTTGCTGTCCTTAACTCCCAGACGCTTAAATTCTTTTTCTGTTTTTTCGTCAATCAAACATCCGGCGAGAACCATCGGGCCAATCACAGGGCCGCGCCCTGCATCGTCAATTCCAAGTTTTAGCATGAAGTTTGAATAATGATAAGCTTTATAAGATTTATTCTTTTGAATTTCTCATAGCGAGGTGGAGCAGTCTGGAGTGCTCGCAGGGCCCATAAGCGAGATTCACGGAATCTCTCATTCCATGCTATCGCACGGAAACCCTGAGGTCGTGTGGTTCAAATCCCACCCTCGCTATTCTTCAATAACTTTTTTAAGCAGATAATTCTCTTTAATTTTAGCCCACTTCGCATAATGGTATTGCACTGGATTGCTAATCCCCAACTTTCTTTAGAAAAGAAAGTTCAGTGCTCAAAGAAACTACAAGAGCAAGGAGAGACAAAGATCCAGGCCCTTCGGGGCTCGCAGGTTCGATTCCTGCAGTGGGCGTTTATTAAAAATGAGAAAATATACTGATAGGAAACCACCTGAGCTTGGAGAATTGAGAGATTACTCTGAAGAACAAAAATATGAACTGCATGAAAATCGGCTGGAATTGGCGGCAAGAGCAGTTGATGAATACATTAAAATTGCAGGAAATTATTTAAGAAGAAGAGGACATTATTTGGTTGAAACAATTTCGGATTTTTACAGACAAAGAAGTCCTGCTTATGGATAATTAAAATTAAAAAATATTATGGACATAAAAAAAGAATCTCTGGATTTGCATGAAAAGCTGAAAGGCAAACTTGAGGTAAAATCAAAAATTGCGCTGAAGACGAAAAAAGATTTTTCTCTTGCATACACGCCGGGCGTTGCGGAGCCGTGCAAGAAAATCCATGAAAACAAAAATGATGTTTACAAATATACAATAAAACAGAATACTGTTGCAGTAATTTCCAACGGCACGGCGGTTCTTGGTTTGGGAAACATCGGCGCAGAGGCAGCAATACCGGTTATGGAAGGAAAAGCCGCGATATTCAAAGAACTTGCAGGCATTGACGCGTTTCCAATCTGCATAAATTCCGAAGACGCTGAAGAAAACATAAACATAATAAAAAAGATTTCCCCTGTTTTCGGAGGTGTAAATCTTGAGGATTACAAGTCGCCGGAATGTTTTGAAATAGAAAAAAACCTGCAGGACTTAGGGATTCCGGTGATGCACGACGACCAGCACGGAACAGCAGTTGTTGTCCTAGCAGCTTTGATTAATTCGCTGAAAGTTTTAAATAAAAAAATAGAGGATGTGAAAATTGTTTTTTCCGGCGCGGGCGCTGCGGCGATTGCAATATCAAAACTATTGATAAGCTATGGGGCGAAAGGTGACAATGTTATTTTGTGCGACAGGAAAGGAGCAATCTATGATGGAAGAGACAATCTTAACAAGCCGAAGAAAGAAATCTCGGAAATTACAAATCTTAAAAAAGAAAATGGGAGTTTGAAAAAAGTCCTGGAAGGCGCGGATGTTTTTATCGGGGTTTCGACAGGAGATGTTCTTGAAGAAAAAGATGTGGAGAAAATGAATGGGGGAATAATTTTTGCAATGGCAAATCCTGTTCCTGAGATTTCTCCTGAAAAAGCGAAGAAAGGCGGGGCGAAAATCATTGCTACAGGAAGGAGTGATTTTCCAAATCAGGTTAACAATGCTCTTGCGTTCCCGGGAATTTTCAGAGGTGCATTGGATGTGAGAGCAAAGAGAATTACAGAGAAAATGAAAATTGCCGCCGCAGAAGCAATCGCAAATTTTGTTGAACCGACAAGCGAGAAAATACTTCCTGAGATTACAGACAGGAAAGTTGTTGCTGCTGTCGCAGAGGCGGTAAAAAAAGCGGTGTAACAAAAGATATAAAAAGCATTTTTGCGGTAATTAATAATCCATTGTAAATGGACAATAAATAAAATGGAAGAAGAGAAAACAATTTCGATAAAGAAGAGTGACTTGTGGAAGTATTCGACACTGCTTTTGCTTGCAGTTGTTGTAATCGGAGGTGTTTTTCTGTTCACAGGAAACCCGGGAACAGGAAATGCTGTAAATACAGGCACGGAAGATGTTGACTTGGGTGTTTTTACAGATAATCCTTCGCTGTTTCCCTCTCTTGGACCTGAAAATGCAGACAATGTTGTCTTGGAATTTTCTGACTTTCAGTGCCCTTATTGTGCGATGGCATCAGGATTGCCTTCCTGGACAAGCCAGTATCAGGCACAGTATGGCGACTTGATTAATTCTGCAGGAAAGATTCAGGAACTGGCTGAACAGGGTGAATTAAGATTCATTTATGTTCCAATGAGTTTCCTCGGGCAGGAATCGGTTTATGCGGCTGAAGCAGGATATTGCGCAAATGAACAGGGCAAGTTCTGGGAAATGCACGACAAGATTTTTGCAGCGCATGACATGCAGGAAAACAACGGGAAATACAGCAAAGACAAACTGAAGATACTTGCACAGGGAATAAGCGGACTTGATTCGGAAAAGTTTAACAAATGCCTTGACGACGACAAATACAGCAATGCTGTTCAGCAGGCAGCTGCTTATGCAAGCACTGCGGCAACAGGAACGCCAACATTCTACGTCAACGGGCAGAAGCTCTCAGGAAGCTGGACTCAGTTGTCCGCTACCTTGGGAATTTAATTTTATTTTTTATTTCTTATTTTATTTTTTTGGGAAGAATTTATACTGCTCGCCTTCGGCTCGCTTTAATTTGTCTCACTCGCAAACTCGCTCGAATTGATAATTTAATTTTAACAAAAAAGTTTTTTAGCGAGGAGATTAGAATTTACAAAGAGTATTAATGAATATTTTAACATAGTAGCATTTTTAGTGTATGATGTGGGAAGTAAATCATGAACAAGTGAACACAAATTCTAAATTACCTACAGACAGATTTAAAAGTATAAATTTTCTCTTTAAAACATGGTAAAATTTCCAAGATTACAAAGAATCGCAGAAGAAGCAAAAGAGAGAATTAAGAATAGAGCTAAAGAAATAAATATGATTAGATATGTTGTTGAGGAAGGATTCCTACCCTGGAACAACACAGACAGAATTAATGCGAACATTTTTCTTAATGGAGAATCAGAATATGGGGGGAAAGCTAGTAGAAGAGAAAGAGTAGATGCTTTTGAAGATATTGCAATGAAATTAATACTTTACGGCGCATCTGCATATTGGCTACATCGCGGATTAGAGAAGAGCGGTGCATATGATTTGGTAAGCAGATTATTTTGATAATTCTCAAGATTTTTAAACAACTTTTTATTATATTAAACATGGAAAACAAAAATGTCGGTTATTTGATTTTGGGAATTGCAGCGATACTTGTAGTAATAATTTTCCTTTTTCAAAATGCATTGAAAGAAATTGTCGCGGTTGGCTGTGATGTCGGGCACGGATTGGAATGTCCAATGTATGACACGATAAACCAGCAGACATGGCTCGCTCTTGCGATAGTCGGGATTTTGATAGTGATTTCCGGATTTTTAATTTTCTCGAAACAAAGTGAAAAAATTATCGTGAAGAAAGTGAAGGAAAAAGAAAAGAAGAAGAAAATAAACCTTGATGGTTTGGACAAAGATGAGAAAAAAGTTGTTCAGATTTTGCAGGAAGAAAACAACGCGATGTTCCAATCCGCGTTAATGGAAAAACTTGAAATCGGAAAAGTAAAATTGACAAGATTGCTTGACAAACTGGAAGCAAAACAATTCATAGAAAGAAAGCGAAGAGGAATGAATAATATTGTTGTGTTGAAGTCCTAACCAATCATCAAAACAGTCAAAAAAACAAAACTCCACCAACCAGTAAATGAAACGATAAAACTTAACATTATTTTGTTCTGAAGTTCCTTAGGTAATAACTTGTTCTTTCCAAGCAATTTATCCAATCTTGGGCTTATGTAAAATGAAAGAAAACCGCCGTTCAAAATCAAAGCAAGAAGAATAAAACTTTTCCAATAAGCAATTGAAGAAAAGTCAAATAAAAATATCCAACTAATTAAAGCAATTATTGTTCCTATCCAAATTAAGGGCTTTGTGACATGATGAGCTCTTATTGTTGTTTCTGTATTATATTTAGATTTTCTTGAAATAAATCCAAGAGTATCTATTACTGTCACAGCTCCGAGTCCGATTATCATGCCTGCAATATGAAAAAACAAAGCCCAATTGTAATCTAATAACACCTCTAACATTTTTTATTGAGTAAAGAAGCATATATAAATTTGTTGAACTTAATATTGAAATGGTGAGGATAAATCTGTTAAATCCAGAAAAGCTCTCGGATCAACACCTGATTGCGGAATATAATGAAATTTTGATGTTGCTCGGCCACGTTAAGAAATTCCCTGAGATAAGAAATCAACCAAAGATGTACACTTTAGGAAAAGGGCATATTAATTTTTTTAAAGACAAACTTTTCTATCTGAAGAAAAGACATGAAAAAATAAAGAAAGAGATGAAAAGGCGCGGTTTCAAGACAAATAAGAAAATTTCATTAAATGAGTTTGGAAGCAAGCATAAAAAACCTTGGCTCCCAACAAAAGAAGATTTCCTAATTATTAAAAAAAGAATCAAAAAACGAATAGGACAAAAGCCGAATTTTTACAGGCATTATGGAGAAAAGAAATCAAAGAATTTTTTCCACAAGTTAATGGATGACTGACAAAAGATATATAAAAATAATTTGATAGTTATTAAAATGAAACTCAATTACAAAGTCCTGATAATATCGCTTATTGCGGTTTATTCTGTTGCGTTTTTGGGGGGTTTGTTCATGCTGTTAATGATGACAGGACAAAAATCATGAAAGAAAGTCAGTTAAAGAAGGGAAGTATTGAATACAAAATGAGTTTAATTATTGACACTCAGTTAAATTTAATCAGAAGAAAAAAGTAATAGAATCGGGAACTCGTCAATCCTACTAACCGCCTCAAAGGACGGAATTCGTCAGAGTCCTTTCATCTATTATGAATTATACAATAACAGAAACTATAAAAATATTTCGGTTTTTGAGTTTTAACGGAAAGGGTTTTAATCAAAAAGGGCGAAGTTGGGTGTCGTGTTGAAAGGATGATTCAATATATTTATATATGATTATGGTTTTTTGACATAATGAATTCTGAAAAAGAATGGAATTTCATAACAAAGGAAACACATAAAGAAAAGCCAACAAAAGAAAATTTGCTAAAAAGAGAAATGCTTTTTGCTTTGCAGGTTTTGCTTGCGAGCAGATATGAAATTGACAGAGAAGTTTATTGGAAGGTTAAGGGGATGTATTTTGGTGAAGGATGTCGTCCTCCGTTAGGAGGAACTAATTTTTATAAACTATAATTGCATAATTAATATATGAAAAAGAGAGATGAAGGTTTTCTTAATGTAATTAGTATAAAAAATAAAATTATTAAATCAGACGCAGATAATTTTCTTAAAAAAATCCCCAATAATTTTATTGATTTAGTTGTAACCGATCCTCCTTATGGTATTGGGATAAGTTCTTGGGATCATAAAGCCCCAACAGGATGGTGTAGTGAAATACCCAGAATTTTAAAAGAAAATGGTTCATTACTAGTTTTTTGTGGCAAACAAAATAGATTTGAAGTTGAAAAAGCCCTTAGAGAATCTGGATTATATTTTTGGCAAGAATTAATCTGGATTTATGGTAATGGAGGGATAACTAGAAAAAGTTCATATAACGGACATCATGAACCGATTCTTTGGTTTGTTAAAGATCAAACAAAATTTAAATTTAATATTAAAGGAAATTTATGGATAGATACTTGGACTGTTATAGATAGAGCAAGACCACAAAGAAATTTCAAAAAAGATAAAAAGATTCATCCTACTCAAAAAGCTTTAGAGGTAGTTAAAAAATTAATAGAGGAGCATTCAAATCCAGACGACATAGTCCTTGATTGTTTCATGGGTTCAGGAACAACAGCAGTCGCTTGTAAGCAATTAGGGAGAAACTTTATAGGGTTTGAAATTTCACCAGAATATTGTAAAATAGCAAACAAAAGACTTGCACAGAATACTTTAAACCAACTAAAATCGGAGGGCATTTCTCCTCCCAATCCTAAAGGAATGGGTATCCAAAATGCAAAACTTATATGAGAACATTAGATAAAAAATTTATGTTTTGGGGATGGGGAATAGACATAAAATTTTGGGAAGATACTCCCATCTTAGCTTTGCCTATTATTTTTTTATCTAACGCCTTTTTGTTTTTAGCTTGGTTTTTTATCTCTATCCCAGTTTCAATTTTTATGCTTTTAGAAAGGAGAGATAAAA
>JBDRNS010000015.1:0-10441 GCA_043810865.1 archaeon
CTGGTGATAAAACCTATCTGAAGAATAAGGGAAAAAATTCGCTCTTCCCGTTCCAGATGCTGAACTCGTAATTCTTAGTCCATCCGAACCAGAAGTCCCTCCCCCTTCCACATGAAGTTTCGCACCAGGACTAATTGTCCCTATTCCAACACTACCGGTAACAACCAAATCCTCATTCACTGTCTGAGTAGCATAAACACCGACGGCAAAAACACCGACAAGCAAGATAGCAATTAAACTGTACAAAACACGATTTGAAAAATTAATTGTCACCATCTTTTTTCACTTCTCAAATAAGAAAAAACAACTTTTTAAACATTTTTATAATTAACAAAAACAACAAAATAATTTTAATTCTGAGTTGTAACAACTGTTTCTCTTGCAGTTCTTACATTGTCTAGTGGATCATAACAATTTCCTTCAAAATTCCACTCTCCTGCAACTAAAAGAGTAAGATATGCTCTTTGCCATGAATTCCTTCCACTACCAACTCTTCCTCTTTCACCTTCTACTTCAAAAAGAATCTCACTTCTTTGTGTCTGCTCTTCAGGTGTACAATTTAGAGTAATAGTAACATCATAAGGCACAGCTCCTCCTCTGCCTGACAAATTTAAAGTGGGATAAGAATTTCCGCCTTGTCCTGAAGAAACAGAAGATGAACCATCCAAACATCCTGCTAACCCTGCTAAAATTCCTGCATAAAGTGCACCCTTTCCAATCTTATAGAAAAATGAACCTCCCTTATTTTTCTCTAAATTTCTTACCATACCAAAAAAATAAATAAAAAGAATTTTTAAAGATTTATATTCTGGAATTAAAAATCTTATTTTATAAAAACCGCTTCCTTAAAACCCCTAAAATGCTCATCTTTTGTCAAAAGTTTGGCAGATATTATTCTTGCGGCAGTTATTATAAAAGCATCGGCAAGCCCAAAATTTGGTTTTTTTGATTTCATATCTGCATGCAAAATGCCGGCATCTTTGGAAATTTTCGGAGTTATGCTTATTATTGACGCATTGGAAACAATTGATTTGTATGCAAGTTCAAAATCATGTTTTTTTCTTTTAACCTTGCTCACTACCTCGGCAATATTTATCGGAAGAACAAAAATCTCCTCGCGTTTTAATATTTCATTAATCTTCTCTCCACTTTTGCTCCCTTCTAAATATTCAATCCAGCATGAAGAATCAATTAAATATTTCATATTCTGTCTTTCATTCTGTCCTCTTTTTTAAATTCTCCAATCCCCCTCAGTGCTCCAAAAAAATCTCTCTTTCTTTTTTTTACTTCTATCTCCACTAATTCATCTTCATGTATCTCCTGTTCTTTAATCACTTCTTTAGGTATAGTCACAACTAAAGAACCGCCAATTTTTCTTGTTTTAGCCAGAATTTCCATTTTAAGTTATATGTTTAGTTATATAAAGTATAATCCAAGATTATATAAATCTTTCTGCCCATTATATTAACAAAGTTTAAATAAAAAATTTCTTTGTATTTTCAATGAAACCCATCTTCGACATTTTCTCAAGAAAAACCTCGTCGAAATCGAAGTCGCAGAAAGAAAAAGTAATCGTGGACTATCGCGAAAAAAATTCCATGGTTGTTTCCTCTTTGATTGAACTTGAATTGGAAGTAGAATACAAAAATCTCAAAGTCGGCGATTATCTCGTGAAAGATGTTGCAATTGAAAGAAAAACCGTGAACGATTTTATTTCATCAATGCTGAACAAGCGCCTGACAAAACAGCTTTCTGAATTAAGCCAGTATAAAAATCGTCTTTTGATTATTGAAGGAATCGACGAGCAGGATTTGTATTCTGAAAGAACAGAAGAAAAAATCGGCATGCATCCCAACTCTGTTCGTGGCTTTCTGCTTTCAATTCTTCTCAGGTTCAAAACACCGATTGTTTATACAAAGGACTCAGAGGACACTGCAAAATTTATTTCTGTTCTTGCAAAGAGAAAAGAAAAAGAATTGTCCCTGAATGTTTCGAAGAATAATCTCACAAAAAAAGAGCGTATGCAGTTTATTCTGGAGGGTTTTCCAAACATAGGTCCGAAAACAGCAAAGAAACTTCTCCAAAACTTTAAGACACTGAAAAATATTTTCAATTCCACAGAAGAAGAAATTAAAAAATTAATCGGAAAAAAATCAGAATCGTTCAGGGTTGTCGACGAGAAGTATTAGAAATAATCTATAGGGACACCTGAACCGGACAAATTTGAAACCCTGCTCCTTAGAAAATCTTTGTTTTCTTGAATAAGGTACCCAACCAAATTATTCCTTTCCTCATCTGAAATGTGCCTTAATAATCTAATTGTCGGCGATTTCCAAAGAGATCTGGGAGATGTATCATAAGAAAATGGTGAACCATTATTGCCTAAAAAGAGTGCCTGATGAAAACCAGAACTGAGATATTCCACAGCGTCAATAGGAAGACGCGTTTCCTCAGAAACAATCCTAACAAGTGAGTTATAAAATTCCCCTTGAGAAATATCCCCTTCCTCAACCAATCTTAAAGCAACATCTACATAAGTCCTAGTAAAAGTTTTTAATGAAATCAAATTACTCATTAAAATAACAACAGGATTTTTTTCTTTAAAAAATTAATGCAAAAATAACCTGTATACTGCGAAACACAAATTATATAAAACAATAAAATCTTTTTATTTTATATTTTCTTTATAACAGCGGAAATTTTTCAATCACCTTATACTTCCGGTTCTTGGAAATTATTTCTGATTTCATCAAAACAAAATCCCTTATTTCAAAATCCAGTTTCTTGAAATTAATTTTCCCGGTTTCTTCCATCAGTCGTTTTTTGTTTGGAACCGACTTTACTCTTGCCAGAGTTATATGCGAACTAAATCCTTTCTCGTCAAAAAATTCCGGAAGCGCTGCCGAAACTTTCTTCTGAAGTTCGTCGAGTTCTTTCGCAAGAAGTTCAACCCAGATAAATCTTATGTGATTTTCATTATCAAAAAATCCAATGTCTCCGATTTTCCCAAAAAATCTGCCAAACTTTATTTTTTTAAGTTTGTTTTTGGTTTCTTCAATTTTGTCCTCGTCTATCCAGCCAAGAAATTTTAATGTAAGATGCAAATTTTCTTTTTCTGTTTTCTTTCCGATAAACAAATCTCTTGGCAAATTATCAAACTTTTTGAAAAGTTTCGCTTTCACATGCTCAGGCAGTTCAATCGCTACAAAAATTCGTTTCATTTTATTATTAAATTTTTTATTCCGGCACTAATGCAAAGAAGCTGTATTCCTCTCTCGCTTTCTTTGCAATTTCTTTTACATCTTTTAATTTCACATTTAAAATATTTTTCTCAAAATCATAAAAATCTTCTGCTCTGCCGTTAATCTCGTGAGAAAGCAGATTCATCATTTGGTTTTGCGAATCCTCCATTGAAATCTTGTTGTTTCCCGTCATTTGTTCCTTGACACTTTTAAGTTCCTTCTCTCCCAGATTCTCTGAAACTTTTTCAAATTCTTCAAGCACAAGTTTCTTCACCTTCTCAAGATTTTCTTTTCTTATGCCCAAATAAATGAAATTATATGCAAAATTTCTGCAAATCTCAGCGTCGCCTTTTACAGCATAGGCAAGATTTCTTTTTTCCCTTATCTCACGAAACAATCTAGAAGACATTCCTTCCGCCATTAAAACGCTGAGAACGTTTGCAGCATGGCTTTTTTTGTCATTGGCGAGCGGAACATGATAAGCAAAAACAAGATGTGTCTGATCAATTCCTTTTCTCCTTTCAGTTTGCAGTTCATTTCTTGTTTTAACTCTTGACGCCTGGGCGATTATTTTCTTGTTTCCAAAATTCTTTTCTGCGAACTTCACAATTTTTTCAAAGTCAGCGTCGCCAACAACACAAAGAATCATGTTATTCGGCTGATAAACCTCTTTAAATTTTCTTGTAATTTTTTCTCTGGAAATTGAATTCATTGTTTCAAAAGTCCCGATTATGGGTATTCCAAACGGCTTCTCATATAACAAACTATGAATCCTGTCAAAAACATAAATCATCGGATTGTCTTTTCTCATTTTTATTTCCTCAAAAATAACTTTTCTTTCTTTTTCAAGTTCCTTTTCATTAAACAGGGAATTTTTCATCATATCGCTCAAAACATCAAGTGCAACATTAACGTGTTTTGAAGGCATTTTGCACCAGAAAGCAGTAATCATTTCATCTGTAAAGCCGTTCATCATCCCTCCGTTTCTTTCAATTTCTTCTGAAATCTTTTTTGCACTTCTTTTTTTTGTTCCTTTGTAAAGCATATGCTCTATGTAATGTGAAATTCCCTTTTCATTTCCCCGCTCATTAATTCCTCCCTGCCTGACAGCAAACGCGACAGAAACAACAGGCACTTCTCTTTTCTCAAACAAAACAGTCATACCATTTTTCAGAATTTTTTCCCTGAAATTCTCTTTCATCATTAAACATAGAAATAAAACATTAAAAGCTTTTATTTAGAAAAACATAAAATAAACAACACCCAAAACCGCGCCCAAAACCACAACAATCAAGGCCCAAAACCACCATCTCTTAAAAATGCTTTTTTTCATTTCCATCGGCTGCATTTTCATATTTTGTTCCGACGTAGATTTCATCTGCTGTTGCGGCTGCATCTTTTGCATATTCATCTTGGGAACATTAAACTTTGGCTTCGAATTCTGCTGATTTCCGGGCATATTCATTATTTTCGGGGGATTTTTCTGTTGACCCATCTGCATAGGATTTTTCTGCATTCCAGGGTTCATATTTCTTTTAGACATTTCCTTATTCGGTTTTCCTGCAGAATTATAATCAGGATTCATTTGCCCTCTTTTGTTCATAGCCATAACCAATAAAAGAAAATTTATATTATAAATGTTTTGTTTAATAAGCAACATCTGTTTGAGCCGAGTAAGTTTGTTCGCTTCGCTCAATTAATATAAATTGTTAATACAAATCCTTTTTTAATTAGTTCGTGTTCCTTAATAATCTTTTTTTTATTATTTTTTATCAATCGTGAACAAAGTGAACGCAAATTTTTCTCCCAAATACTAACCTTCATCTGGCCTTTTGAGAACAATATACCTCTCCCCGCCAATTTCAAAATCATCTAAAATTTCAAATTCTTTTTTTAAAAAATCAACAATCCAGTTTCTGTTTGCAAAAAATCTTTTTTTCTTAATCATGCTTCGCGTTGCAAAACTAACAACAACCCTGTCTGCAAGAGGGGCAATTTCCTTCAGCAACTTTTTTGAATAATTTCTTTCCAGCATTTCAAGAGAATCAATAACCTTAAACAAAAAAATAATTTTCTTCCTGGAAACTTGCTTCAAAAATAAATCAGTTTTCTTTAAATTAAAAATACTTTCCTGTACAGCCATAGCATTCTCTAAACCGCGTGTCTTAAAATAATAATTCATAAGTTCAACAAGTTGCCCTACTGCTTCAACAGCGAGGTAAAAAATCTTTTTGTTAATATTAGTCATAAATTCATAACTAAATCCATTAACACCTGCACCTAAATCAATTACACTGACTTCTTTTTCAAAGCCCTTAAAAATTCTCCCGTAAATTTCTTTGTAATAAGGCAGCCGTTCACGAGTCGATAAATGCTTTCTCAAAATCCACTCCGGACTTTTATTCTTCAAGGACAAAAGTTTTTCGCTTGTAAATCCGGAAAAAACTTTCCTCAGCAAGTCCCTCGTAAGACGAATTTTCTCCTCGTCAGAAACTTGTCTTTTTTCAAAATGCGAGAACGCAAGTTCAACATCTTTCCTTGGAAGTTTGGAAAATTCTTTTTTCTGAATTATTTTATTATAAATTTCTTGTTTCATTTCCTGCTCTTTTTCATTTTAATGGAAAACGTAGCAAAAATTTACTTTTTGCTCACAAATTTATTTCCCTTGATATAAAATCTCATTTTTTCTTTTAAATCTTCTCTTAACCCAATCCTAAAACTTTCGTGAATTTCATGTTTTCCGTTACTATCTTTAATCCACAATTCCTTATTTCCAAAAATATTCTTCTTGTGAAAACTTTTGTTTATTTTCATGCATTCTGTCAGCAAACCAGGCCCGGAGCAATTTGCCTGAAAATTTATTGGCTCTAAAGCCCGAAGCAAAACCGCTTCCGCCTTTCCTTCATTATTCGTAACAAAATTCACAAGCCAGTTGTTATGAACCCCGTAAACCAAAATCGTTCCTTGTTTCATCAGCATCGTTTCCCTCAAGTCACCGTTTTGTCCTGCTCTGCTTCCAGGGTCTTTTTCATCAAGATATGCCTCTGTCTCGACAATTTTTGCTTTCAAGATTTTCCCGTTGATTTTCCTGGCTAAAACTTTCCCAAGCAGTTCGCGCGCAACAATTCTTGCATCACGCGAAAAAAAGCCCTTGTCAAGTTTCATTAAATTTTTAAGTTATTCTGATTTTAAAATTATATGCAATTAAACAAATGCCTTGGCTTAATCAAAGGGAAGGTTAAGCGAAGGAAACCGTAGGTGTCCTCGCATGCCAATAAATGCACATCCGGATTATCTCGCATCTGAAAAAGAGTATCTTTCTGCATACTCGCCGGAAGAAAAATTAAAGGCACTTGAAAAAATGATTTCTCTTGTTCCGAAACATAAGGGAGCGGAAAATCTCAGAGCGCAGTTAAAACAAAGATACAAAAAACTGAAAGGACAAATTGAGAAAAACAAAAAGTCAGGCACAGGTAAAAAAGCAGGAATAAAGAAAGAAGACATGCAGGCAGTTATCATCGGTTTGACAAATTCTGGGAAATCTTCTCTCCTCTCGCTTCTTACAAACACTTCTCCTGAAATCTCTGAAAATAAATTTGCGACAAAAAAACCAATTGTAGGCATGATGCCTTATTCAGGAACAAACATACAATTAATAGAAATTCCTGCATTCGGCTCAGAATTTTATGGCAAAGGACTCGTCCACAGCGCAGATATTGTCTTAATAACAGCCATAAGCATTGAACAAATAAAACCCATAATAAAAGAACTTCCGAATAAGAAAAAAATAATTATTTTCAACGCGACAAACCAAAATGAAAACGAACTGAGAAAAATCCGCGCAACCCTGCAAAGCAAAAAATATGATTTTGTGATTATTGATTTAAGAGATTTTATAGATGTTAACAAAAATAAAATACCTAAAAATTATTCTTTAGCATACAATGGAGTGGGTGGCGAGCGATTTCAAATAGATAAAAACAAAGAGATAATTCACCACAAAATAGGGTGGGGGTGGGCAGGGTCGTTGGACGGAGCATCAAGCACAGGGTCGCGAGTTAGTCGGGGAGATGGAGGTGGGACTGAAGAACTTAATAAACTCAGGGAAAAGATATTCCAAAGTTTCGACAAAATAAGAATTTACACAAAACACGCCGGAAAAGAAGGCAAGCACGCAGAAAAACCAATCATCCTCCCGCAAAACAGCACAATAAAAGATGTCGCCGAAAAAATATTTCACGGATTTTCAAACAAAATAAAAGAAGCATTTGTAACAGGCCCGTCAGGCAAATTCCCTCGGCAAAAAGTCGGTTTAAACCATAAGTTAAAGGACTTAGATATTGTAGAATTTAAGACGAGGTGATCAGCGAGTAATTTTCAAATTCTTAACAACTTCATAAAGTTTTTTTGCCTTCTTATTTCTCTCAAAATGTTCTCTTACAGGCTTAATTAACTTATCCAGTTCAATAGCGCAGGAATTTTTTAAATCAAGAGGATGCAATTTTTTGTCCGCAAAATCTTTTTCCACCCCAAAATAAGAATCATATTTCTTGTTTCCGCCAAATTTCTCAACCCTCTTAATCTCTATAAAATCAACATTCTTAAAAATAATATATTTAAAATATTCCAAAACAGGGTTTCCTTCAACAATCCCCTCTGGGCAATATGCCCTATTCAGTTTCTCTTTTAATTCGTTTAAACTATCATGCATATAAATGCAAGTTTTTGGGTCTGATTTTGACATTTTTGAGGCCATCATTGTTTCTTCTTTATCTCCTTTTTTTTGCAAGCCCTGCAATCCTAAAAGAATATGATGATGAACTGCCACAGGTTTTTTCCATTTAAGTTTATTTGAAATATCTCTCGCAAGCATATTTGCTCTTCTCTGGTCCATCCCTAACTGACAAACATCAACTCCCATTTGAAATATATCTGCAACCTGCATACTGGGATAAAACAACTGCGCAGTACTAATCGCCTCTCCTTCTTTCCTCCCTAAAATAGTTAAAGATTTTTTTGTCCTATTAATACTTGTTTCTTTTGCAATGCGCAAGACCTTATCCCAGTAATCAACATCATCCATTAATTTACTTGCCCAGATAATCTCAACTTTTTTTGTATCTATACCGCAAGCTTTCCAAACTTCTATAAAATATTTTCCGGCTAATTGAATGTTTTTTAAATCTCCTCCAAGTTTATTATTAATAAGGCCAAAATAATCTGCGAGATATAACTTAAACCCTATTCCTGCCTTAAGCATATTTTTCAAGTTAGTTGCTCTCAGCAAACCAAAATGAATTGGGGCAATGCCTGAAGGCTCAAATCCATCATAAGCAACAATTTCTTTTCCTGATTTAAACAACTTCCTTAACTCCCCCTCATTAACAATTTCTTCCGCAAAATCCCTTATCAACCCCAACTTTTTTTCATCATCCATCGCAACATAAATTCTTATTAATTATTAAACTTTTTCGTTTCCATGCTCTTCGAAATAATTCTTTCTTTATTCTTAGGAATTACCATCGGAACATTCACAGGACTCACCCCTGGAATTCATATAAACCTCATCGGGGCTTTGCTCGTTTCTCTTTCATTTTCATTTTTTTCTTCAATAGAACCGGCGTATTTGATTGTGTTTATTGTTTCAATGGCAATAGCCCACACTTTCCTCGACTTTATTCCAAGTATTTTTCTTGGCTGCCCTGACACAGATACAGAACTTTCAATTCTCCCGGGACATGAACTGCTGAAAAAAGGACTCGGACATGAAGCAATTCTTCTTACCACTTACGGAGGGCTGGCTGCAGTTTTCATTTTGATTTTGGTTTCATTTCCCGCAATAACTTTGCTTCCAAAAATTTACGGAGTTGTAAACAATTTAATCCCTTACCTTTTAATCTTTGTTTCATTATTTCTTGTCCTCATCGAAAAAAACAAATTTCACGCAATGATTGTTTTCCTGCTAACTGGTTTTTTAGGGTTAATCACTCTTAACCTTGACATCAAAGAACCTCTTCTCCCTCTGCTCTCTGGTTTGTTCGGTGCATCAATGTTATTTCTCAGCATAAAAACAAAAACGCAGATTCCAAAACAAAAAATTACAAATCCAAAAATAAAACTCAAGCCAATTCTTGGAGCAGCAATTGCATCTCCGATTTGTAGTTTTCTTCCCGGTTTGGGTTCAGGACAGGCGGCAATTCTTGGAAACACTATTTCAAGAACAGACAAAAAGGGCTTTCTCATTTTGCTCGGCGCGACAAACACTCTTGTTATGGGATTTTCATTCATTTCACTTTACGCAATTTCAAGAACACGAACAGGCGCTGCAGCTGCAATAAATGAAATAATTTCCCTGCAAAAAGAAACAATTATTTTAATTCTGGTGATAGTTTTTATCTCGGGAATTGTTTCTTTTTTTCTTACCAAAAATCTGTCAAAATACATCTCAGAAAGAATAAACAAAATAAACTACACTAAGGTTTCCATAATTACCTTAATAATTCTTTCACTAATTGTATTTTTTGTTTCGGGAATTCTTGGTTTGCTTGTTCTTTTAATTTCCGCAGCAACAGGAATTTATTGCATTTCTCTCAATGTAAGAAGAACGCAGATGATGGGCTGTTTGCTTTTGCCGACGATTTTGTTGTATTTAATTTAGATATTACTCTTCTCAGTAAATTCTTTCAAAAAGAGAACAACTTCGCGGTAGAAATTAATTATTTTTGAAAACGTTGTTATTAATAATTCTCTGGGGGGTGGGTGGGTGGGAATAAGATAAATGATGGCAAAAATCTGTGCGAGGTCGCGAGTAGAGTGGGAACAACAGAACAAAATTGCAAAAATAAAAAATTCCAACAATGACTGAAGAATATAAATTCTTAAAAATTCCGTAAGCATTTGAGATTCATGCCGATGATTTTTCCCGACACAAGCATTAAACAATTTCAATTCTTTGTTAAAGAAGTTTATGAAGTCCCAAATAACAGGCATTTTGATATAGGGGAAATGCTAAACCACATTCAGAGATTCGGTATGCGCGGACTTAAAGGAATAAGGAAAAAGGACTACGAAAAAACAAAAACTAATTTGATAGTTTCCTTAAGTTTTTTTATATCTGTCCTCAACCGCCTAAAAATTGATTTGGAAAACGAAACATGGCAAAGATTTCCATACGTTTGTTCTTACTGCAATTCTCTTCC
>JBDRNS010000016.1:0-11178 GCA_043810865.1 archaeon
CAAAAACCTTTTAAACTCTGCAGTAGTGTAAAATTTGACAGAAAAAAACGAAATAAGAGATTATCAATTTCTCTGATAGTAAAATGGATTTACCAATAGATATGCAGCATCAGGCGATGGGTTATGACAGAACTGCGACAATGTTCTCGCCTGAAGGGCATTTGCTACAAGTTGAATATGCTGAAAAGGCGATACGACTCGGAAGTTCAAGTGTCGGAATGGTTTGCGCTGACGGAGTTTTCATAATTGCGGACAAGAGAGTGGATGATAAATTAATTGTTCCAAAGTCAGCTAACAAAATTTACGAGATTGATTCACACATAATCTCGAGTGTCGCAGGGTTGATTTCTGACGCAAGGGTTCTTGTTGACAGGGCACAGATTATTTCACAGCAGCACAGAGTTACTTATGACTCACCAATAGAGCCGGAACTTGTTGTAAAGGAAATTTCAAACACAAAACAGCAGTTCACACAATATGGGGGGGCACGCCCTTTCGGTGTCTCATTGATGGTTGCAGGAATAAATTCCGGAAAACCGGAATTATACACAAGCGACATCACGGGAAATTATTTTTCATATTACGCAAATGCTATCGGAGAAAATGACGATAACATAAAGGAAAAACTCAGGGAAAAATACAAGCATGATTTGACAATGAAAAAAGGAATTAAAATTGTTTTTGACATATTCAAAGAGATACAGGGAAATAAATTTAACCTTGACAGGTTCGAACTTTCTTACATCGAAAAAGATAATGTCAAAATTGAGAGATTGGAAGGTTTGAAACTTAAGGAATTTGTGAAGTGATGATTAACATGGTTCAGACAACAGCAAGAATAAAACAAGGAGGAAAGCATTTCGAGATTATAGTTGACTTGGACAAAGCGATTGATTTTAAAAAAGGCAGGGGAATTGTTTCTGATTTCTTGGAAGTTGAGAAAATTTTCAGTGATTCAAAAAAAGGAATGGTTGCATCTTCATCTGATTTGCAAAAATCATTCGGAACAGAAGAAATTGAAAGTGTTGCGGAAAAAATAGTTAAGAGTGGAGAAATTTTAACAACGCAGGAACACAGAGATGAAGAAAGAGAAAAGAAAGTAAAGCAAGTTGTTGATTTTCTTGCGAAGAATGCGATTGACTCCAGGACGGGAAATCCTTATTCTGTGCAAAGAATACAAAGTGCTATTGAGGAAGCAAATGTAAACATAAAAAATGTTCCTGTTGAAAACCAGATTCAGGAAATTATTGAACAGTTAAGCAAAATAATGCCTGTAAGAATTGAAACGAAAAAAGTTAAAATTACGGTTCCTGCAATTCACACAGGAAAGGTTTACGGAATTGTAAATCAATACAAGCAAAATGAAAACTGGCTTTCAAACGGCGACTTGGAAGTTGTTGTTAACGTTCCAGCAGGATTAATAATGGATTTTTATGACAAATTAAATTCTGCTTCTCATGGAAGTGTTTTGACACAGGAGATGAAAGAATGAAACCTAATACATTTTTAATTCAAAAATTAAAAGAAACTCACATACCTTTAATATAAAATGAGAAAAGTAGTAATTCCCGGAGAGATAATTGCAGAAGGCGACAAATATCTCCCAGGCGACTGGACAGAAAGAAGAGGCAAGGACATAGTTGCACTGAAATTTGGACTTGTTGAGGAATCAGACAAACTTTTGAAAGTCATTCCGCTGTCAGGAGTTTATCAGCCGAGAAGAAATAATGTCGTGATTGGAAAAATTGAGAATATTGTTTTCAACGGGTGGATTGTAGACATAGGAACTCCGGAAACAGCTTTTATTTCACTTTCAGAAGTTCCGAGATTTGTAAATAAAAACGGAATGGATGAAGTAATGGACATGGGCGACTTAGTTGTTGCAAAAATTTTTGACGTGAATAAAAGAGGAATTGATTTAACAGTGAAGGGAAGAGGTTTGGGAAAAATCGAGGAAGGAATACTTGTTGAAATTAATTCAAACAAAGTTCCGCGAATTATCGGGAAAGAAGGAAGCATGGTTAATCTTATTAAAGACGAAACAAAATGCAACATAACAGTAGGACAAAATGGGTTCATATGGATTAGCGGAAGAAATACAGAAGACGAGTTGTTCGCGAAAAGAGCTGTAATGTTTGTTGCAGAACATTCTTTCATTGAAGGGCTTACAGAAGAATTAAAAAAATGGTTTGAAAAGGAGAAAGGAAAATGACAATAACTGAAGAGAGAGCATATGATGAAAAAGCAGAGGACATAAGAGTTATTTCAGAATGTTTTAGATTAAACATACTCCGCACAGCCAGGGAATTACGGGCAAGAACAACAATTATGGATGAATCATTTCCATATTTACAAGCAAACCAAATGCCGGAATATCAAAAAGCGTTGGATGCAATTAGAAAATATGCTGAAGTAATTCAAAGTAAAATGGAATCTATAATTCCAAATAAATAAAATGATAAAAGAAAAAGAATTCAAGCGCGCTGACGGAAGGAAAGTTGATGAGATGAGAAAGATGACTGCTAAAGTTGGAGTTGTGGAAAATGCCGACGGAAGTGCGATGTTTTCATTCGGAGATACAATTGCGATTGCCGCTGTTTATGGGCCTAAGAAAATGCATCCTCAACATTTACAGGATATGTCAAAAGCGACAGTAAGAGTTAATTACAACATGCTAAGTTTTTCAGTTACAGAGAGAATCAGACCCGGGCCAAGCAGAAGAAGCATGGAAATAAGCAAAATTTCTGAATGGGCTTTGGAACCGGTTGTGATGATAGAAAAATTTCCGGGGACAGTTATTGATGTCCATGTAAATATTATCCAGGCAAATGCATCGACAAGGTGCGCGGGGATAAATGCAGCTGCTCTTGCTTTGGCGCATGCAGGAGTTCCAATGAAGAAAATGGTTTCAAGCGTTTCAATGGGAAAACTTGACAAGCAACTTGTTGTCGATGTCTCAAAAGCAGAAGAGGACTGGGAAGAAGGAGAGGGAGCAACAGACATTCCGATAACATTTACCAGCGACGGAGAATTAACACACATACAACTTGACGGAAAAATTGAAGGAAAGCAATTGAAGGAAGCTGTGAGAATTGCGAGAGAAGCGTGCAAGAAAATTTATGAGGTTCAAAAAAATGCATTAAAAGAGTCCGTGGATAAGAAATAAAATGGAAACATCAAAAATAACAGGAAACAGAATAAAAGAGTATCTGGAAATTGGAAAAAGATTTGACGGAAGGAAGCCGGAAGAATTTAGGGATATTGAAATAGAGACAGGAATTTCAAAAAATGCAGAGGGAAGCGCGAGGGTTAAAATCGGAAAGACAGAAGTTCTCGTCGGTGTGAAGATGGATGTAGGAGAGCCGTATACTGATTCTCCTGACAAAGGAAACATGATGGTTACAAGTGAACTGCTTCCATTAAGTTCAACAAGATATGAAACAGGGCCACCGAAAATTGAATCGATAGAACTTGCGCGTCTTGTGGACAGAGCAGTAAGAGAAAGCAAATTCATAGAGTTTGAAAAATTATGCATAAAAAAAGGAGAAAAGGTCTGGACTGTTTTCATAGACATTTATTCAATAAATGCCGACGGAAATTTGCTTGACGCGGCAGGAATAGGAGCTATTGTCGCATTGAAAAATGCCAAGATGCCAAAATATAATGAAGAAACGGGAAAAGTTCAATATGGCGAATGGACTGACAAAAAAATTCCTCTGAAGAAAGAAGTTCCGATATCGATAACATTTCATAAAGTCGGGAACAATTTCCTTGTTGATCCGACAATAGAGGAAGAAGACATAAGTGAAACAAGAGTCACAATCGGAAGTTCAAACGGAGTTATATCATCTATGCAAAAAGGAAATTCAAAATGGCTGAGTGTCGAAGAATTTGAGAGTATTATAGATTTGAATGAAAAGGTCTGGAAAGCAGTTCATTCAAAAATAGAAAAGATTTTAAAATAAATTCAAATTAAAGAAAAATGAAAAATGAAAATTTCACGCGATATGAAACAGCAAGAATTCTCGGCGCAAGGGCTTTGCAAATCGCGATGAATGCTCCTGTGCTTGTGAAAATCAGCAAAGAGGACTTGGAAAAAATAAATTATGATGCTCTTAAAATTGCGGAAATTGAATTTGAATCCGACGCTCTGCCAATTTCTGTAAAAAGACCTTTGCCTGAGAAGAAAGAAGAGAAATTAAAAAGGATTGCTGACAGAAAAATAACTGACAAAACAGTTGAAGAAAAAGAGGCAAGAGAGGAGGAAGAAATTGTAAAAGAGGGAGAAATAATGGAGCTTGCAAATCCCGGCGATGAACAGGAAGAAGTTTCTGAAGAAGAAATCAGCGGGGAAGAATAATTCAGATAATTATCTTTATATACTTCTATAATTTTTTTAATTTATGGTTTTAGTGAGGGGTGTTTCTGCGAAAGAGATTTTTGATTCAAGAAAAGAGAAAACAATATCTGTCTCTGTAAAAACCAAAGGCGGAGATTTTTCCGCGAGTGCGCCGAACGGGAAATCAAAAGGAAAGCATGAGGCGAAGCCGTATAAAAAAAGTTTGGAAGATGACATTAAAACATTGAAAAAATTCAGTGATTATTTCTCCAGAGAAAACATTGATGAATTTGACGACTTGAGAAGAATTGATGACACTGTCGACGGGCATATTGGTGCCAATACTCTTTTTGCTTTGCAATCTGCAATCCTTAAGGCAATGGCGAAGGAGCAGAAAAAAGAAATTTGGGAATTGATAAACCCAAATGCAAAAAAGTTTCCAAGAATTGTGGGGAATTGCATCGGAGGAGGGAAACATTCATCTTCAGAGAGGAAACCTGACTTTCAGGAATTTCTCCTCATACCCAAGACAAATTCTGTGAAAGAAGCATTTGAAATTAATTTGAAAGCAAAAAAAGATGCAAAGGAATTTCTGAAAAAAGCTGATGAAAAATTTGAAGGAAGAAAAACAGACGAGGATGCGTGGCAAACTGCATTGAACGAAAAAGAAGTTCTTGAAGTTCTGAACAATCTTAAAATTCCTCTTGGAGTTGATATCGCTGCCTCGGAATTTTACAAAAGAAAAAATTACAATTACAAAAATCCATTATTAAAAAGAACAAATGAAGAGCAATTCAGATATGTCTCAAATTTAATCAAAAATCTTAACTTGTTTTACATTGAAGATTCTTTTGGTGAAGATGACTTTGAGAGTTTTGCAAAACTGCTGAAGAAATTCCCGGAGAAATTAATTGTCGGTGATGACTTGACGACGACAAATTACAAGAGGTTTAAGAAAGCGGTTGAAATGAAAAGCATAAATGCGATTATCATCAAGCCAAATCAAATTGGTTCTTTGACGGAAATGAAAAGAGTTTGCGAACTTGCTGACAAAAATAATATCAAAAAAGTTTTTTCTCACAGAAGCGGGGAGACGGAAGAATCCATATTAGCGGATTTGGCATTTGGATTCCAAGCGGATTTTTTCAAGTCAGGAATTACGGGAAAAGAGAGGGAAGTGAAAATAAAACGGCTGATTGAGATTGAGAAAAATTTAAACAAATAACTTTAAAAATCATTTTAACGGTGAATTCTTATGTCTGATATTATTGAAGAGATTGAAGAAAATGTTGAGAAAGCCGGCGAGGCAGTAGAAGAAATTTTTGAGAAGGTTACAGGGAAAGCAGAGAATGAAAAAAAGGAGGGCAAAAAAGGCAGGAAGAAAAAAGAACCGAGCGAAAAAGAAGTCATGAGACATGCCGAGAAAGAATCACTTGAATCAGAGGGGAAAAGCATTGAGCAGAAGAAAAAAGAACTTCTTGAAAGAGCGAAAAAGCTTTCTGAAAAAGTTGAAACAGCGACGACAGAAGAACTTAAGGAACAGGTTAAGGCGAAGAAAAAAGCAGACATGCTTATCAATTTGGAAGATTATGTGAAGTCGGGAATTTACATAGGAACAAAGGTTGTGACGCCTGACATGAGGCCTTTTGTTTATCGAAGACGTGCTGATGGCTTGGCAATATTCAACACTGATTTAATCGACGACAAACTCAAGGAAGGAATAGAATATCTCTCGAAGTTTTCTCCCGAAAGCGTGATCCTTGTTTGCAAAAGACAAGTTGGCTGGGAAACCGCGAAAAAGTTTTCAGAGATTACAGGAATAAGAGTTTTCACAAAAAAATATCCTGCGGGAATTTTGACGAACACACAGCTCCCTGATTTTTTTGAAAATGAATTAACAATAGTTACTGATTCGTGGCTTGACAAAAATGCGCTTAGCGATACTTTGAAAGTGCATAAAAAAATCCTGATGATTTGTGACACTAACAATGTCTCAAAAGGCGCGAGCCAAATAATAATCGGAAACAACAAAAGCGCGAAAAGTTTGGGGTTGATTTTTTATCTTCTTACAAGAGGATACTGCAAAGCCAGAAACATGAAAGCAGATATTCCTGAAATGGACTGGTGGGTTGAGAGAGAGTAAAATTCTAAAAACAATTGCTCGCTCAATTTCATTTCGCCTGTATTAATATAACTCCAAATCCGGCTTCACTTGGATTTTCTCTTATAAATTGTTAATGCATTAAACTTTTTAAATGGGTGGTGGCGGGGCTTGCGGCGGGTTAATTAAACATAAATTTTTATATAGATATCTTCTGGTTTTTTTATGGACTTAACAACAACCATTATTGTTTTAGGAATTTTAATTCTTGGAATTTTAATTGGATATTTTGTCGGGAAATTCTTAAGAGACAGATTTTGGGAAGGGGAAATTGAAGGACATAGAAAAGATGCTATTGTAAAATCACGCGCGGTTTTGGGAGGAATGTTTTCAGAACAACTCGCTCCTTATCTTCCTGATTTTCCCTACAATCCAAGCGAAGTAAGGTTTTTGGGAAAGCCGATTGACTTTCTTGTCTTTAAGGGGATGGATGAAAAGAAAATTGATGAAGTTGTTTTTCTTGAAGTTAAGAGCGGGAAATCAAATTTGAACAAAGCGGAAAAAACATTGAAAGATACAATTGAAAAGAAAAAAGTGAGATGGGAAGAATATCGGATTGATGAAGGTGTGACGAAGGGGAAAGAAGAATGATATTAACGAAAGATTTAAAAATAAGTCCAACTTAGTCCGAATAACTTAAAATGGTAAGAGCATTAATAGAACTTGACGAGAATCTTAACAGGGTTTTGAATTTAATAAAGGCAAGATATGGTTTTAGAGATAAATCAGAAGCGATAAATTTTGTTGTCAGTAAATATATTGATGATGAAGCCGAGCCCGAATTAAGGCCAGAATTTATTGAAAAAATGAAAAAGAGACAGCTGGAACCAACTATAAAGATTACTGATTTCAAAAAACATTTTGGCTTGAACTAAAATGTATTCTTATGAATTAAGAAAAAGAGTTGAGAGAATATTTTTTAAATTAGCTAGGAAAAATTCAAAGCAACTTGAAATAATAGAAAATAAAATTCAAGAAATAAGGCAAAATCCACAGCATTATAAAAATTTAAGAAAACCATTGCAGCATCTCAAAAGGGTTCATATTGACAAGAGTTTTGTGATGGTGTTTTCAGTTGACGAAAATAAAAAACATATAATAATTGAGGACTACGATCGTCATGATAAGATTTACAAATAACAGTGGAAGTTCCGTGGGAAGAGTATAGGATTGATGAGGGTGTGACACGGGGGGAAAGATTTAGTCCTCATCCGAATTATTTTCATCAGATTCTAACAAAATTTTCATGTCGTCAGAAATATTTTTTTCATGTAATGGCTTGCCGAATTTTCCCAGTTTTGCTTCATAATCAGGCATATTATTTATAAGGCGTAAAAATATATAAATTTATCTAAAATGGAAGAGGAAACGAAAGTCAAAAATGTTTTTTGGAATGTTTTGAAAGAAGAATGGGCTTATTTGGGAAACAGAAAAAAATTTTTTGTTTTTTATTTGTTCTTGTTTTCATTGGCCGGGATAATAACTCTTTTTATTCCATTAGTTATAGGAACAATTTTTAATTCCATACAAGAAGAAATCACCTCCGACGCTGAGTTGAGAAAATTATTACTCCTAATTTCGCTGTTGTTGGTAATTGATGTAAGTTTCTGGGTATTTCACGGCATAGCAAGAGTTCTTGAACAAAGAACAGGTTTTTTTGTCCACAGAAATTATGTGAACACAAAAATCAAAAGAGTTTTGGAATTGCCTATTTTGTGGCACAAAGACAACCATTCAGGGGACACTATCGATAAGATCAACCGTGCAGATGAAAGTTTGACGGGATTTTCACAACATACAACTTCAAGCATTGTTTATGCAGCATTAAACATTCTCGGCTCACTGACAATTTTATTTTTCATAGATGCATCCATTGCAGGATTTGCATTGGTTTTTTCTGTTTTGATTTTATTTATAATTATTAAAATAGACAAAAAACTTATCGGATATTACAGGGAACTTAACAAATACAGCAATAAACTTTCTGCAGTTGTGTTTGATTACATCAGCAATATTTTCACGGTGATAACTTTAAGATTGAAAGGAAATGTTTCGCAGGAAGTTGACGAAAAAATTATGGTTAGTTACGGAACTGAAAAAAAAGCAATATTTTTGAATGAAACCAAATGGGGTTTTGCGTCGATATCCTTATCATTAATGATTGTTTTGGTTTTGGGATATAAGGCATATACGGATTATCATGCAACAGGAATAATACTTGTCGGAACTTTGTATATGCTTTATGGATATCTGGACAAAGTCGGAAATACATTTTTCTCTTTTGCGCAAATTTACGGCGGAATTGTAAGAACAAGCGCGAGAATTTCAGGAGCGAAATCCATAGATGAAGAATTCAAGAAAGTTGAAGACGAAGTGAAAGTAAATCTGCCTTTTGACTGGAAAGAAATTGAATTAAAAAAGGTTGAATTCTCGTATACAAAAGACGGGAAGAAGAAACATTTGGGAAATGTGAACATAAAATTCAGAAGAGGGCAGAAAATTGCATTGATTGGAGAAAGCGGGAGCGGAAAAAGCACAATTCTTTCAATTATCAGAGGATTGTATGAACCGAAAGAAGGATATGTTTATTGTGATGGGAGAAAATTGGACAGAGGTTTTGCGCGGCTGAAACATCGCGTGACATTAATTCCGCAGGATCCTGAAATATTCAACAATACAATCGGATACAACATAACAATGGGAACTAAAACCAGCAAAGAAGATTTGGAAAAAGTTATTGACATGGCTCAGTTCAGAAAAGTTCTTGACAGATTAGAAAAAGGACTTAAGACAAATGTAATGGAAAAGGGCGTTTCACTTTCAGGCGGAGAGAAACAGCGTCTTGCTCTCGCGAGAGGATTGCTTGCAGGAAAGAAAAGTGATATTATTTTAATGGACGAACCTACGAGCAGTGTCGACAGCATAAATGAATTGAGAATACACGAGCATTTGCTTTCTGAATTCAAAAACAAAACAATAATTTCATCAATTCACCGACTTCATTTGCTGAACAAGTTTGATTATGTTTACATGTTTGACGACGGGAAAATTGTCGGCGAGGGAACAACAAGTCAGATAAGAAAACTTCCAAAGTTCATGAGCATCTGGAGAAAATATAATTTGGAAAAGAGAAAGGAAGAGAAGGAAAATTAATAGTGAACGAAGTGAGACAATTATACTTTAAAGAAAAGCCATGACTTCTCCGGCTTGTTTCCGTAATGAGTTTTTACCAGAACAAAATTTCCATTAAGTTTTTTCCCGTGGAGTGTGAATTCAATTTTTTTTGCATCTTTATTTTTTAATTCGTAAAATCCTGAATCGTAAATTTCAACTTTTCCCGCGCCGTAATGTCCTTCCGGAATAACACCCCGGAATTTTGCATATTCCACCGGGTGATTTTCTGTCTGCACAGCGAGGCGTTTTATTCCTTTTGTCCGCAAAGCGGAAACAGGTTTCGGAACAGCCCAACTTTTTAGAACTCCAGACATTTCCAAACGCAAATCCCAATGCAAATGTGAAGCGTGATGCTCGTGGATGCAATAAATTAATTTTTTGGATTTTGTTTTTTTAATAACACCACGAGGTTCTGTTGTTTTTTCTTTTCCTGAGAATTTTCTTTTCTTTTGGTATTCAGAAAGTTTTGTCATTTTTTAGAAATTTTTGCAAACCATATTGTTACAAAGACAGCGATGGTAGTTACAAAAATTGCATACGTGAACATTGCTATCAATGTTTTTGTTGTCGGAAAAATCTCTCTGAATAATTCCTGAACTGCAGAATTCCATGCAAGTGCAGCGATAAAACCGAATGCAGCTGTTATCAAAGTCACGAATTTTTCAATTACTTCTTTTTTCATTTAAAAAGAAGGGAAAGGAGTTTTATAAAAGTTGTTTAGGATATTTAGAATATAAAATTGCTGCTCGTGAACTCGCAGATTGATATAAATTGTTAAAAATAAAACGACTAGGTGATTAGATTATATTAACGACTCATGAATTGCGAGCCAAGCGGGCGATTATTTTTTCTCAAATTCTCGACGCTAATTTCTGCGAAACATTTAAATAGTAATTGTTTATGGAAAACATAATTAAGATGTTAATGATTACCTTAATAAAACAAACCTTAGCGTTAAGGTATGAGGTATGTAAAAGTTGTAGTTCTCAATAGCTAATAGTAGGAGTTGTGTGAAGTGTTCATTTTTTGCAAATGAATGCGGAATATAATTTTCCGTCGGTAACGGCGTAATTTATGATATTCTTTTGAATCCAGTTGATCCTGCTGGCGGCTGCGGCTCTTTGGTTTGCATTTAGACATGCAAGTTTTTTTGTTGATTCTTCGGAGTTAGTGAAAAGCGAACTGCTCAGTAACACGTAGCTAACCTAACCTTAGGTCAAGGATACCCTCGGGAAACTGAGGTTAATACTTGATAAGAGATTTACCCTGGAAAGATTTATCTCTGAAACTCGAGCCTAAGGATGGGGCTGCGGCGGATTAGGTTGTTGGCGGGGTAATAGCCCACCAAGCCTGTGATCCGTAGGGGCTCTTAGCGGAGAGGCCCCGAGAGGGAATCTGAGACACTATTCCCAGCCCTACGGGGTGCAGCAGTTAGGTATCATCTACAATGCGCGAAAGCGTGATAGTTTGAGCCAGAGTGCGTTCCATTTGGAATGCTTTTGTG
>JBDRNS010000017.1:0-9858 GCA_043810865.1 archaeon
TGTTAACAAAAAACTTGTATAAAAAGAGTTAGCCAAATTACCTTCAACTCTAATCTCCTTACTAAAAAATCTCTTTGTATTAAATTAAATAATCAATCTGCGAACAAAGTGAGCAGGAAATTTTGGGGTGGGTGGGCGGGACTAATTCAAGGAGGATAAAATTCATGCGAGGTCGCAAGGAGGGTGGGAACTAATTAAGTTGAATAAATTTTGTATGAAGTTTTAGATAAAGATACTAATTCAAAAACCTGACTTTCTTCAGAAGTTCATTTCCCACAATTCTTCCTAATCTTCCTTTCCTTGCCTCTATCTCGCAGAATTTTTTTTCTTCAGGAGTTGTTTCTTCAGCAGGATAATACAAAACAGGAACAGGATCAGAACTGTGAGTTTTCAGTTTGCATGGTGTTGAATGGTCTCCTGTAACAACAACTTTAATTTTTCTCGATGGTGCAAACCTCCTGAGAAAATAAAACAACGTTTTATCAACATACTCAATCATCATTTTTTTCTCAATCGGTTTGTTGTCATGTCCTGGCAAGTCCGTCTCTTTTATGTGAATGTAAGCGTAATCAAATTTCTTGTAATTTTTCTTTATTGTTTTGACAGAAAATTTGCACGCTTTTCTTAAGCCCTTGTGCAAATTTCCGTAAACATCAAATTTTTTCAGCTTCGGGTAAGGAAAAGAAAAAACTTTCATCCCGCTTATTTTTGCAAATCCAATTTCCAAAGGCATATAAGCAACAGAAAACCAGCGCCGGTAAAATTTTAACTTGGGTTGCTCAACACCTGCACCTCTCACTAAAAGATAATTCGCAGGCATCAGCCCTTTCTCTTTTCTTTTTTCATTAAGAGGATGATTTTGAAGAACTTCGTGCGCTTTCTCAAGAAATTCATTAACAATGTTCACAGTATATTGTGTGTTTTCAAATTCATCAAGCGGCTTGACAGAAACAGCTTTGTCGCTGCTCGGATTGCTTCCGGAATAAGCCAAATCATTTCCGGAAATATTATCTGAAAAACCCCCGTAAAAAACTAAAACGCCACGATGTTGAATCGTCGGCTTGAAAAAAAATTTGCACGGCATTTTTATTTTGTTTATTTCCTTCGCAAGATTTTCTGCTTCAGCAGTTGTCAAAGTTCTCCCTGCCCGCCTGTCAGCAATATTCTTGTGAGAATCAACAGTTGCAAAATTAGTTCGCAAAACCAAATCTCCGCGCGTAATTTTCAAATCAGTCCCTCTCGCCTCAAGCTGTCCCCTCGTGCTTTTTATTAATTCATTTCCAAAAATTGAAACAACTGCCTCATCCGACTCCGGAACAAAACCCGGCTTGACAGGATACATATAACCCAGTTCTCCTCTGTTAGCAAGAAAATCAAGATTTGGCGTCTGCGCAGCTTCCAAAGGAGTCATGCCTTCAAGTTGCCTGTGCGGCAAGTCACCAAGCCCATCCATTATCACCAAAATTCCTTTCATTTAAACCTCTTAATTATGCAAGATTTTTCCGATTTATAAAAATTTAGATATTTTGATTTTTACACACCCACACTTCGTGCTCGCTTTACTTGGTTCACTTCGTTCACGATTTAATAATAAATTGCTAACTAAAATGTTCTGTTATTAATTAATTTTTATTGGGGTGGGTGGCGGGGCGCTGGCGGCAGGCTAATTTAAAAAAAGAATTTTATCGGCTAAACGAGTTTTATGAGTGAGACATATCCTCAACCCAAACCTTAAAAATATCTTCTTTCCTATCTAAAATAAAGATTTACTCCGTTAAAATTTTCTTGTTCAGGGGCGGGGGCGGACAGGGTAGTTTTGGGCGGGGCATTAAGGCAGGAATAAACATGTTTAAATATTTCAAAGAAAAACTACAAAACTGGACGAAAAAAATCTCTGAAAAACCAGAGGAGGAGATCAGGGAGAAAGAAAAGCCCAAAAAAAAGAAAGAAATTGAAAAAACAAAAGAAGTAAAAATTCCGATGAAGTTCAATGCAGGAGTTCAGCAATTTCAACCTGACTTAGAAAAGTTAAAGGACATTCAGGAAAAAATTGAAGAGGAAGAAAAACCAGGAACCCAATCTTTTTTCCAAAAAATAACATCCAAGATTTCTAAAGTTAAAATCTCTGAAAAGGACTTTGAAGTATATGCGGATGAACTTGAAAATCTTTTGCTTGAAAATAATGTTGCTCTTCCGGTGGTTGAGAAAATGATTGAAAAATTAAAAAAAGAAATAGTGGGAAAAGAACTTCTGAAAAAAGAAGTTGAAGAAGACATCAAGGATTCTTTGAGAGACATAATTGAGGAAATTCTTGTCACGCCTTTTGACTTGGTTGAAAAGATAAAACTGAAAGATGAAAAGCCGTTTGTGATTCTGTTCTGCGGAATTAACGGAAGCGGAAAAACAACAACGATTGCGAAGATTGCAGAGTATTTGAAAAAGAAAAAAATTTCCTGTGTTTTGGCTGCGGCAGATACATTCAGAGCAGCAAGCATTGAGCAGTTGGAAAAACATGGCGAACGTCTGAAAGTAAAAGTTATCTCACAACAATACGGAGCAGATCCCGCATCTGTTGGATTTGATGCAATAAGTTATGCAAAGAAAAATCACATTGACTGCGTTTTAATTGATACAGCAGGAAGAATGCACACTGCAAAAAATCTCTTGAAAGAAATTGAAAAAATCTCCCGCGTTTGCAAGCCAGATTTAAAAATATTTATTGGTGAGAGTTTGACAGGAAATGATGCAATAGAACAGGTAAAAAGTTTCGACTGGGCAATAAACATCGACGCTGTTATCCTAACAAAAGCAGACATTGACGAAAAAGGCGGCACAGCTCTCAGCGTTGGTTATGTCACAAAAAAACCAATATTATTTTTAGGCACAGGACAGGATTATGATGCAATTGAACCCTTTGATAAAAATAAATTTATTGAACGGCTGGGTTTATGAAATTCTAATTTTTTTCATTAATTTATCTCTATTCTCCGTAAACTTCTTGACTTCTTTTTCCCAATATTCAATCATTTCTGAATTGGGATTTTCTTTTTTCTTTTCTTCAGAAATTTTTTCCTTATGCTCCCTTATAACTTTACCATAACTTTCCAAACCTTTCTTTATTGATTTATTCTTCATAATTTTTTAAGAACATAGTTATTTAATTCTTCTGCAATTTCGGGACTTATCACTGATTTTGTCTTTTTTTCATTTTTTGCCCTTAAATATGCATTGTAAGATTCCTCTGAACCCGTTAATCTTCTTACCAAACCCTTCAATTCTTTAATTGTCGGAATTTTATTTTTTTTTAATGAAGAAATTACATAGATCGTCCTTAATCCAAGAACTAGGGAATACATTATTCCATCCGAAACATTTTCATTTAATTCTTTTGATAGTTTTATTGCTTCTCTGCAGACGTTTCGCGAGGATTTGGTAAGTCCCAAAACAAATTCTGTATTTTCCTTGTTAGGTTTTATTTTCCTGTATTTTTCTATTAATTTCTCATTTAAAATCGTTTTTGCTTCCCTTATCATAGGAAGAAGAGGCATGATATTTTTTTTCAGAGTATTCTCTAAATCTGAGTTTGATATTAAAAGAACGTCATATTTTCCTTTTTTTATTCTTTTGTTTAAATTTTCAGTTATAACTAAAATATCAACATCGCTTTCTTTTGTTTCTTCTTTCCTCGCATAACTTCCGACAAGATAAATTCCAAGAACTTTTTTCAAATATGGCTTTAAAATCTTCAAGACATCTTCCACTATATTCAGTGGCTTTTCAATTAGTTCAACTCTTGCTGTTCCGCCAAGCCATTCCTTAGGCAAAAGGACATTAGCAGAATTCCCTGCTCTGGTTATTTGTTTTATCAATTCCATTGTTCTTACAATGTTCTAACATTTATAAATGTTATTGCTAAAAGAAAGATTTAATTCTTTCACTCCAGCCCATACTCCTCAAACTTGTGCGCTTTCAAAACCAAATTGCTTCTCCATTCATCAATTAATTCTTTGAACTTTTGTCTTATTTCTGTTGAGATTTTTTCTAGTTCATCGCCGTCTTTCGCAATCAGAACCAAAGTAAAATCATAATCACCCATTATTGACAAAAGTTCTGTGCATCGTGAATGTCTTTTCAGATAAGAAATAAATTCATCTAATGATTTTTGACTGACATTTCTGACTTTTATTTTTATGTCCGCAATCAAAGGATAGCCAATCGCCTTCGGCTCAATTAAAATTGTCGGAAAAAAGATTTCTTTTTCCATCATCATTTTAATTCTCTTGTGAGTTGAATCAACACTCAAGCCGACTTTTTTCGCAATTTTGTTCAGTTGCTCTCTCCCGTTTTCCTGCAAAATTTTCAGTATTTTTTTGTCTTTCTCGTCGATAATTCTTGACTTCAAAGCTGTCTTGACAGGCATTTTTACAATAATTAAGACATATTTATAAGTTTATCGTATTTTTTAAGGTATTTTCAAAGAAAAACTTATATATCTGAATATTTAGTGAATTATAACTAAATTACTACATAAAAGTAATAAAATAAATTAAATGACACGCGCAAAAAGAACATTGGAAGTAATGACAAAGGATACCTTAAATGTAGGAAGAACTATCGCAAGAGGAGGAATGCAAGTCGGAATTGCAACTGGGAAAACAGTTCAATATCTCGGAACACCACATATAATTCCCACAATGTTAAGGAAAGCGGATGATTATTCAAAAAATAATCCTGAAAAAAACGGGGTAATGACTTCAGCTATTTTTGGACAAGTTCCAATATTCCTAATAGAATTCTGTACTTATCTAGGTTTAGCATTAAATCGTTCTCCAAAATGGTTATACATTCCATTAGCAACAAATGCAATATCTTTATTATACGAATGGGGAAGAAATTCTTACATAAGAGCAGGAGAAAGAAGATGACAAACGAGAAAAAAGAAAGAAGCGAGTATAGTAAAGGATTCGGAGCAGGTGCTTTATTTCTAGGAGGTATAGGAGGACTTGTAATGATCATAACCACCGGTTTAACGACAGATGTGAGAGAAAAATATGTAAGGGAACAAACAACCCCTATCAGTATAGAATATCAGGATATTAATCATGATACAAGAAAAGATATCGTTGTAAAAACAAAAGAAGGAACAAAATATGTTTTTCTGCAAACAGAAGATAGAAATTATTCTTTAGCAGCTCCAAGAAAAGAAACCAGCATGCAATATGAATTGCCAGAAAGTATTTTAGAAAAATCTGTTCAGGAGGAAAGATAAGATGGAAGAAAATGATAAATCAAACAGACCTGGATTTTGGGCGGTGGCAGCAATAGTAGGAGTTTCTTGTTTTGCCACTTTTCTTGGTACAACAGGTTGGGCGTATAGAACCGATAAAGAATTCATGGAACCTCAAAAAGTGCGGTACGTAGATATCAATCATGACGGAATGAAAGATATAATTATAGGGACGTCTGGAATGAACATTTATCCTTTTATACAAAATGAAAATGGCGACTATATGCTCTTAAGCCAAATCGCAGAAGAAAGAAGAAAAGCAACAGAGGAACAAATTAGTGGTTTAAGAAAATCTACAGAACAACAAATAAGCGATTTAGAAAAAACTGCAAGAAATTATTTAGAAAATTCTGTTCAGGAGGAAATAAAATGACAAATGAAAATAATATGGAAAGAGTAAGAGGCACAATTCAAGATTTCATAAAATCAACAATTCAAGAAGGAAGATATGATGGTGCTCTCGTTGGATTGAGTGGAGGAATTGATTCTGCAACAACAGCATATTTAGCTGTAAATGCATTAGGAAGAGATAAGGTATTAGGATTAACATTAACTTTTCCACATCAACGTCAAAACGATCTTGAAGATGCTTTAGAAATAGGAGAAGCCCTTTCCATAAAACATGAACAAGTTAATCTAGATAAAATCATGCAAGATTTTTCTAATTTGAGAGATAAACATGGTTTCAGAGTAATAGATTCAGACTTAGAATTGTTTGAGAGAATAAATTCAGTCATTTCTCTTTCTATGGCTGATGAAAGAGATTATGCAATCTTATCCTCAACAAACAAAACAGAATTTCTAACTTCTTTTTATAGTATCGGCGGAAATATTGGACACATATTTCCTTTAGCAGAATTATATAAAACAGAAGTAAGAGATCTTGCAAGAATCCTTGGCGTCCCAAAAAAGATTATTGAGAAAAAATCAACTGACGGATTTACAATAAGAAGAAGTGACGAAGAAATTCTTGGCATTTCTTATGAAGATATTGACAAAGTTTGTTATATGTTAGAATCAGGAGAAAGTCCTGATGAAATTCAGAAAAGATCAAGAATAAATATGGAAATAATTAAAGACATTCAAAAAAGAATAAAAGATAGTGAAAGAAAACTATCTTTTCCAACATGTAAAGTTTACATTCCTGGAAGGGAAAAATCTCTTCCTTATTTGCCAAAACCCAAGAAAGCAACAAGAGTAACAAGATATTACGGTGGTTAAAATGAAAAACATAAAAATCAAAAAGGAGTAAATTAATTAACAAAATGGGGGAAGTATTCTGGAAGCCGTTGTATTTTGCAAGTATATTAATGTTCGTAATATCATTAATTTTAATACCTTTCTCAATAAAGTGGGCAATAATAGTCGCCTTGGCATTAATAGTTATCTGGACAAGAATTCCGGGATTTGTGCATTTTATTTTCAACACTTTTGCGATGCAGGATTTATTTGGATTTATAATTACAGCAACTGTTGGCGTGCCAATAGGGATAGGATTTCATCTTTTTGGTTTATGGTTTGCAAGATTATTCGGCCCTGATGAATGGACTCCTTACACGATAAGAGCAACAATTTCAGGATTTTTTGCAATAATCCTAATTCCGTATATAATTAAATTTTCAGGGGGAATAAACTTATCTGGTTTTTTCTATTATATGGTCCTCAACTATATTTTTTATTACGCTCTTGTACTGATTTTTGCAAGAGAAGAAATCCCAATTGAAATCGCAGTCCTGCCGGCAGCTTTATTTTTCGATTTCGGAATGAACCTTGAATTATTTAGTATTTTCGGAAGCACTGTATCAAATATGTTAGCGTATGGAATCGAATCAGGATGGCCATTCATCATTTTCGCAGGAGTGGTCTTAGGTTTAATTTTCTTTTCTTTAAATGCAAAAAAAATTGGAGATTTTATAAAAATAAAATGGGATTCCATCTTCGGAAAAAAAGAAAAAAATCCAGAAGATGACAAAAAAAAAGAACCCACGAGGGGTTCTGATGATAGATATTCAGAATATGCCGAATTCTTTAAAGATAAATAAAATGCTTCCCTTCAAACCAACCACACAAGAAGAAGAAAGCGGCTGTGCTGTTGCATGCATCGCGAGTTTGCTCGGGATTTCGTACAAAAAATCAAAAAAACTTGTCGGAAAAGATTACAATGTCCTAGTAGGCATGTATGCAAAGGGCATAGTTAAAGTATTAAAAAAAGTAGGATTAAATTATGAATACAAAAAAGTAACTCCAAAAACTAAAAAATATCTCAATCAAATCGGCTCAATCATCTTCATAAAGCGTTCAAAAAGATTTATACGGGGACACTATCTTATAAAAACAGAAAAAGGTTTCATGGACCCGTGGATAAATAACCCCTACATGAATCCTGCAAAAGCAGGATTTGAAAAAAAGCTCCCAGGAATTCCACAATGGATTATTTACAAAAACTTGTGAAACCCAAAACTTAAAAATCTCTTCTTTCCTTCTTTAAATAATCCAACTCAATAGTTCATCTCTACCCTATTTATTTTAAAGAGCGGGGGTGGGCAGGGTAGTTTGGGCGGGGTACAAAGTAAAAATGTTAGAAAAACTTGGCGATGTTTTAAGAAAAGCAACAGACAAAATAGCGAATGCTATATTCCTCGACAAGAATCTCGTTGATTCAATTGTAAAGGACTTGCAAAGAGCATTGATTGAAGCAGATGTAAATGTTTCTCTTGTAAAAGAATTAACAGACAAAATCAAAAAAACCGCGCTTGATGAAAGAGTTAAAGGAATTGAAAAAAAAGAGCATCTTATCAAAGTTCTCCACGATGAACTCCTGAAACTTCTCGGTGAAAAAAAATCTCTTGTCCTGCAAAAAAAACAAAACAAAATCATGCTTCTTGGATTATATGGCGCGGGAAAAACAACGACAGTTTCTAAACTTGGAAACTATTATGCCAAAAGAGGAAAGAAAGTAGCTTTGGTTGGATTGGATGTTCACCGTCCCGCAGCAAAAGAGCAATTAAAACAACTTGCTGAAAAAAACAAATTAAGTTACTTTATCGACACAAAAGAAAACGATGCAATAAAAACCTGGAAAAACCTCGAGAAAGAAGGGAAATTAAAAAATTATGATGTTGTGATTATAGATACAGCAGGAAGGCACAATCTTGACAAATCTCTGGTTTCTGAAATTAAATCCCTTGCAAAAGAAATAAAGCCGACAGAATCAATTCTTGTGATGCCTGCAGACATCGGACAGGCGGCAAAAAAACAGGCGCAGGAGTTTACCGACGCTGTAAATATCTCGGGAGTTATAATAACCCGTATGGACTCAACAGCAAAAGCAGGCGGAGCATTAACTGCATGCGCTGAAACAAAATCTCCGGTTTATTTTATAACAACAGGAGAAAAAATCAACGACATAGAAGAATTTAATCCGGAATCATTCCTCTCGCGTTTACTGGGTATGGGCGACTTAGAAACCCTAATCGAAAAAGTAAAATCAGTTACAGGTGTGGACGCAAAGCGCCAAAAAGAAATTCAGAAAAAGGTCTCAGAAGGAAAAATCTCCCTGGAAGATGTTATTGAACAGGTTAAGTCAATGTCTTCTCTTGGCGGATTTGAAAAACTTAAAGACATGATTCCCGGCTTCGCAAAAGTAAAGGACAAAATTCCTGAAAATGCTCTTGAAAATCAGCAGGAAAAAATTTCAAAATGGGAACACATAATTAAATCTCTGACGCCGGAAGAAAAAGAAAATCCAGAGATTCTTGAAAAACAAACTTCCCGCATCTCAAGGATTGCAAAAGGCGCTGGCGTAAATAATTCAGACATAAGAAGTTTATTGAAACAATATAAAATGCTTAATGAAATGATAAAATCCGGCGCAGGAGTGAACATGCAATCCCCTGAATCAATGCTAAATCAAAAACAAATGCAAAAACTCATGAAAAAATTCGGGAAGAAGATGAGGTTTTGAGGAATCAAAGAACTACATTTACGTCCACAAAAAGATTTATAAATAATGTGCCCGTATAACAATCATGACATACACAGAAATAAAACAAAAAAACGGGAAAAAATATTTTTATAGAGTTAGAAGCGTAAGAAAAGGCAAGAAATTCAGAAAAAAAAGGATATATTTGGGGGTTGATTTATCAAATAAGATTTTATCTCAAAAAGAGGAACAGGCAGATAAAAAATTAATAAAAGAAAAAATAAACAAATCTCTGATAAAACTGAAACCAAAGATTGTTAGTATAATAAAAAAACAAGGTGTGAAAAAAGCAGGGATTTTTGGGAGTTATGCCAGAGGAGGACAAAAAAATTCCAGTGACATAGATATTTTAATTGAGCCGACTAAAAAAATGGGGTTTTTTGATATTATCCGTCTGGAAAATGAACTTACAAAAAAATTAAACAAAAAAATTGACTTAATCACTTACGCAAGTATTCATGCTTTGTTAAAGGATAAAATATTAAAAGAAGAAGTAAGAATTATATGATAAAAAATCCTTCCGTATTTGCAGAGCATATTCTTGAAAATATAACAGACATAGAATCCTTTGTTAAAAATGTTGATAAAA
>JBDRNS010000018.1:0-23706 GCA_043810865.1 archaeon
TGTTAACAAAAAACTTGTATAAAAAGAGTTAGCCAAATTACCTTCAACTCTAATCTCCTTACTAAAAAATCTCTTTGTATTAAATTAAATAATCAATCTGCGAACAAAGTGAGCAGGAAATTTTGGGGTGGGTGGGCGGGAACAATTTAATAAGAAAAATTCGTGCGAGGTCGCGAGTAGGGTGAAAACAAATTAAGCGAGACAAATTTAGAGGGGTAATTAAAAATTCCCTAATTTGGCTTTCTTCCAACAAACTTTAAATATAATTATTCTCTCATCAATTAATGGAAAAGAGGTTCATAATCCCTGTATTTTTATTGATGCTGTCTGTCGCTGCTTTGTTGGGCGTAACAATATACAGCATAAGCACAACATTAACAGGAGAAACAATAACAGGAAACGCGACAAGCGCCTCAACATCCATCGCCATAAATTTCATTGCAGAAGACCCTGTAATAAATCTCACAAGGCCAGAAAACAAAACATATCTTAAATCCAATAATTTAAAATTAAATTTTACAGCACTTTACACAAACACAATCTGGTATAAACTTGATTCTGAAGATAACGTAACAGTAACAGGAAACACAACTTTTAACACGGCAAACGGACAGCACACCCTATACTTATATGCAAATAACAGTGACGGGGACATGGACTCAGACAGTGTAATTTTCACAGTAAACATAACCAGAGTAACAATTAACTACGGCGATTTTGGGGGTGCAAAAAAAGGAAACTCAACTAACTTCAGCAATTATGCATATGAGGACTTGGAAAACCTGTCAGGAGTAATTCTTGAAAACACTGACTATGGAAAAATATCATTCAGCGAAGAAGTTAACCTCACGAATATAAATGACGACGAATATTCTTCAAACATAATAAATTTCTCAAAACACATAAACATTTCAGCAAACCACATAGAAATAAATTCCACTGCTTTACTTGGATTAAATAAATCAGCAGCACTCTCCCTTTATGGTTTATCATTTGACGATCCTAGAATTTTAATGGATGGTGTTGTTTGCCCTGACACAATTTGCACAGGGAAAAGTTATAACAGCGGAACAGGAGTATTAACTTTCAATGTTGCGCATTTCACAACATTCTCTTCTGAAGAAACACCTTCTACACCATCAACACCTTCAGGAACAACTTCTCCGGGCGGAGGTGGCGGAGGAAGCAGCGGAGCAGCAACAATTGTTCCGTGGGTAGACAAAATTTCTGTAAGCACTGAAAAAATGTCTCTTTCATTAAAGCAAGGACAAGTGCTTACAAAGAACATAGCAATAAAAAACAACCAAAATCAAAAAGTAAATGTAAAAATAGAAGAGCAAAAACTTTCGGACTTTTTAATAATCAGAGAATCAGAAATTTCCCTCAACTCATTTGAATCAAAAGTAGTTCCTCTTGATTTCATAATTAGAGAAGACACAGTTCCTGATTTGTATCTCGGAAAACTTCTGATTACATCAGAGGGAACAGAAAAAGAAATCTTCATTGCAATAGAAGTTGAATCAGCAGAGCCGTTGTTTGATGTAAAAGTAAAGATACCCCAACAGAGCCGTTACGTGCTCCCAGGCGAAACACTTCATGCAAACACAGAACTATTTAACCTAGGAACAATCGGACGGCTGGATGTTGAAGTGGAATATTCAATAATAAACAAAGAAGGAGAAATAATTACAAAAGAGCACGAGTCAGTTGCAATAGAAACACAAGCAAGTGTAACAAAGGAGATTCAAATTCCAAGGGACATTGATTATGAAGATTATATTCTTTATGTGAAGGTAACTTACGACGGAAAAGTCGCGAGCGCAAGCGCGGAGTTTGAAGTCACAAAAGACAAAATCTCCGGCAGAGAAAAAATATATATAGTCATGATAACATTTATTTTAATAATACTCTCTGTGGTAATCTACTTTTTAATAGAAAACAAAAGAGAGCGTATAATAAGAATTAAAAAGAAAATAGGGCTTAAGGACTTGATAAAAAAGAGGTAAAATGTTAAACTGGACAGAAATGAGCATAAGTTTTTTCATATTCTTAATGCAGTTGGCAATACTTTTTATTTTGTTTGAGATAAAAAAAAGAATTGACGGGAAATTAAAAAGAACATTCATTTATCCAATTCTAGTAGTTATAATGCTGATTCTTCTTAGAATACAGGGTATCTTGAGAAACGCAGATATATTGACAATTCCTTACTCACAGGAAGTCCTCTCTTTCCTTTTATCCTTGTTTTTGCTGTTGGCAGTATGGAGTTTTTACAGAAGTGTCCGTGAAATAACTGACAAAAACAAATCAGGAAAAAGAAGAGGATTTGTTAATTACAAACAAAAAATAAAAGGAAGAATAGAAAGAAATAAATACTAAAATTTCCTAAATTAAAAATGAAAAAAGAAAAAGAGGAGATAAAAAGCAACAACCTGATAAAACTGGAAAAGAATCTTGCTGATTTGGGCAAGTCCAAGGAATATCTTGAGAATGAAATTTCAAGAATAAGAAAAAGAGAAGAAGTCCTTAGAGAAAAAATAAGAAGAGAAAAGAAGGCAACTTCCCTTATGAAAAAAGTGGAAAAGCTGCGGCATCTTCCGAAAAGAAAGGTGAGATAATTAACTCTTATATTCCTCTAAATGTCTCAAAATTTTGTCATCAATAATAACTATTTCTCCAATTGAATTCACATTTTTATAATTAACAGAAATTCCTCTGACTAAGGACTTATTCCTCTCGTCTAATTTAATCTTAAAACAATGTATCCTGTTGTTTTCCAAGATAATTTCCTTAATTTTCCCGACAAAATTTCCGCTGCCAGAATAAACCTTTTTGTTTGTCAACTTTCTGATGCTGTTGTAATCTGCTTTCTTATCTCTTTCAGACAATTTCCCCACAAAACGACTAACTTTTACGGCATAATTTTTCTCTTTCAGATTTCTTGTCGTATTTTTAATCAGTTCTTTGTTCCTGAAAGCCAAAATAAAACTAATGCAAAATAAAGCAAGAATTACAAAGAATAAAAAATAATTATTTTTAAGAGGATTTTCTTTAGGAAGAGGATTTTCATCATCAGGAACATTTTTTATATCGTTATCAGATTCAGAAATTTCGCCGCTTTTATTTAAATCATATCCTGAAATTCCACCCCCTCCGCCAGAAGAACTTCCACCCCCTGAAACACTTCCCTGTTCGGAATTCGCCATAACTAAAAAATCGTTTTCGTCCTCAAAAAAAGTCGTATCAGCGCTGACAAATGAGACAAGTAAAAATCCAATGATTAAAATTATACGTTTCATTCTCATGTTTCATATTTTAACTTTATCCCGAGATAATTTGTTGCAAACCCAAATGCTCCTTCATCTACCTGAAGCCCGCAAAAATCACCAGTACTTAAGTTAGTGAAAGCACCCGAAATATCTAACGCATAAATGTTGTTCGCTGTTCCAAGATTCCATGTAGTCGAGAGCGTTTCTGAATGTTGGTTATAAGGTTCTCCCACCACACCGCAATCAGAGTACAAGTCAACAGGGGCGGCAGCATTTGTTCCGGTCGGGATTAAAATAATTTCCAAATTGGTTAATGACGAGAAATCAGAGGGTATCTGAAAATTAAATCTCCATACCCCACCACTTCCGACACTACGACTTCTAAAATTCCCAAGATTTGTGTCGGTGGGATCTACAGGAAAAAATACTTCTTTTGTAATGCCTGTCAAATTTCCAGAAACATCAACATCTTGGACAAAAAGTTTAGTAATTCTGTTTGCTGAATCTCCTAAAAAAGAAAAGAATCCGGAGTTGGATGTAATGTTTCCTAAAACAGAAAGATTTCCATATCTATTCAAAGTCATAATATTGCTTATAATGTTGCTACTATCATTGTTCGGATTAGTAAACCATTGAAATCCAGTATACTTTCCACCAATAAAAAACAAATCATTAAAAGTGCTATGTCCTATTGATGGCTGATTTTTAAAAGAAATATTATTCGGAACAGAAAAATAATTACTGCTTGTTAAGGAAAGTGAAAAAAGGTAACCTAAATCATTTTCTAAAGAATGGCTTACCAGAGAAGTTGATCCATCATCTACATTATGAAGGACATGCCTTGTTAGCCCGCTTTTGTTTGTATGATGGTGAATTGTGCCTATATAAAATTCAATTTCATCATCTAAATCATATATCGGTTCTGACAAATTTATGGGTGCTCTGAAAGTTACCGGAGCTATTATTTCAGAAGGAGCATCCTTTCTCACATAATTCAAAAGCGACAATAGCCTTCTTTCTCCTTGAGATTCATTATCAATTTTTACCTCAAGGAAATAATCTGCAGATGAATTACTGCAATAACTTGTGATATCAGATTGTTCTGTTTTCCATTCCCCAAAATTGCCTGTTGTTAAATTAGTTGAGTTAGTCCAACAAATACTTCCTCCGGTTTTTGCATCATAGACGGTAAAATTAAATTCGTAAGTTCCCTGATGAAAAGTTGTTCCGGTATAATATTGTCCTTGCCAGGAATAAACGTCTTCTGCAGAGATACTTGAAAGTAAAACTATCAAGAATAAAAATATATTCTCAATCACAAAAATTCTTTTATAACCTTGATGTAGTCCTCTTTTTGATTTCATTGTAGTCTTTTACGGAGACAATGAAGTCAGGGGCCGTAAGGCCCCTTTTGAATATTACCATAATAAATAACAAATTTCTTTTATAAAATTATCTTTTTACATTAAATGAAAGCAGATGGATTTAGCATCGACGTTTTCCTTCGCGTAACCTTTCCTAACGCTTTAAACTTATTTACTGAGTCCCAAAGAAAGCGGAGACCGGGACTCGAAGCGAGGACAACTACGTTTTCCTTCGCGTAACCTTTCCTAACGCTTTAAACTTATTTACTGAGTCCCAAAGAAAGCGGAGACCGGGACTCGAACCCGGGAAAATCTGCTCTGCAGGCAGACGCAGTAGCCGCTGTGCCATCTCCGCATATAAAGACAACCCAAAACCAAGATAAATCTTTACAGATTTAACATCGGAGGTTTTCTTTATCAAACTTTCCTTTTAAAAGTAAGACAACTTTATTTAAAGATTTTTATGAGAATCAAACTCGCCACGGCTTGCTTTAATCTTACGCTCACTTCATTCGCGATATTTGATAACACAACTAAATAAGCACTACTTCCACTCTTAATTAATTTATTAATTGCATCTAATTCCCTCGCTAAAAAATCTTTTCTGATTAGCAATTTTCTAGGGGGTGGGCGACTTCGTGGTAGAAAAATTTTTGTTAATTTAATTCTTCTCTCTTTGGGGTGGGCGGGTGGGAACAAATTAAGGGGAATAAATTTTGCCTAGGGCCCGCAGGGCAGGACTAAATTAAAATAAAACGCCCCCGACAGGATTTGAACCTGCGACCCTTAGCTTAGAAGGCTAATGCTCTATCCAGGCTGAGCTACAGGGGCTTATATTACCCAAAACCGCTGTAGCGAATTAATTTCCTTTTATAAATCTAGGGAAGGTTAAGCGAAGGAAACCGTAGGTGTCCTCGCTGAGCTACAGGGGCTGTAAAAATAAAGAAGAATTTCTATTTAAAATGTTTTGTTAAACCCTAACAACATCCAAGTCCTTCACAAGATGAGAATTCCTGAAAATTTTCTTGGCTTCATTCAAAATTTTCTTGGGATCTTTTTCAAACCTCTGACTAAGATGAACAAGAATTAATTTCTTAACTTTTGCTTTTTTTGCAATTCCTGCAGTTTGCTTAACAGTTAAATGCTCGTATTCTCTTGCCTTGTTTTCCATGTCAGAAGAAAAACTCGCTTCGCAAACAAGCAAGTCAGAATTTTTTGCGAGAGAAACTACATTTTCGTTTACTGCAGTATCATAAACAAGAGTTATTTTCCTGTCGTTCTCAGAAAAAGTCAAATCCTTTGCTTTGTATTTCTTTCCGTTATAGATAATATCTTTTCCTTCCTTCAGTTTTTGCAAATGTTTTCCAGAGGGGATTTTTAGTTTCGTAAGTTTTTTCTTGTCAATTCTTATCTGTCCTTTCTTCACAAAACTATATGCATTGCATGCAACGCCGTGCTTCATGCTTTTCGCTTCGAGATAAAAATCTTTTTCATCAAGGAATTTCCCGGAAACTTCCTTTATTTCAATTTTATATTTTTTCACATGCCCGAATGCCCGGAATAAATCTTCCATGAAATTTTTTGTTCCTTTCGGTCCGTAAATGTAAAGTGTTTTTCTATACCCTGTAAGTTCCATGGTTTTCAGCAAGCCCATCAAACCTAAAGAATGATCTGCATGCTTGTGGGTTAGAAGAATTCTTGTAACTTTGCACGGATTTAACTTCGCTTTCCTGAATTGCCTCTGCGTTCCCTCACCGCAATCAATCAGAATATTTTCTCCATTGTGGGTTAGAAGCACAGCTGTGTGATTCCTTTCAGCACTCGGCACAGAATCGCTTGTCCCCAGGAAAGTCAGTTTAATTTCATTGGACATAAACTAAATAAGAAGAAAATGTTTATTAAATTATTCTTTTTTCAGCGCAGTAGAAGCAGGCGAGATAAAAATAATCGTGTCTCCCCTAAGAAACGTCAAGCCGATATTTCGCTTAACTTCATTATTCTGCATTTCCTTTGTGTTGTCAAGAACAAGATTTATGTGAATATCAAATGCAAGAAGCGTTCCGACAAATTGTTTGTCACCTTTAAGATTAACCAATACTTCTCTGTTCTTAGAACTGTTCAATAAATCCAAAGGGCGCTCAATTCCGTTAACCATTTTAATCACTAATATCGTGAAACACAAGTTCACCAATATAACTTCTTGAATCTAGTTGTTTATAAATCTTTTTATCTTGGAAAATATACTCAAAACCGACGACAGAAAGATATTTAAAACAAAAAAAGAAAATTATAAAATGAAACTCGGCAGAAAAATTTCGGGCGGAAAATACATAAAAAGGCGAAAAAAGAAATTATATGGGCTGCCCGGGCAAAAAAAATCCGTGAAACTTGGAGAAGAAAAAAGAAAGTCAAAGAAAGTTAAAAGCGGAAGGCAAAAAAATTTTATTCTGAAAGCAAAATTTGTAAATGTTCTTCAGGGAAAAGGAAAAAATAAAAGAGTTGAAATTAAAAATGTTCTCGAGACGCCGTCAAATCGTTTTCTCGCAAGGCAAAATGTAATAACACTTGGAACATTAGTCCAAACCGATTTGGGAAAAGTAAAAATAACAAGCCGCCCAAGCCAGCACGGCATTTTGAACGGAATTCTTGTTGAGTAAATTTAGAACAACAATTTTTATTAAGTATTTATCATAGAAAAATTATGGCTAAAATCTTAACTTTCAGTTCTCTAGTAATAGGGTTTATTGCATCATTAATAGCAGCTTATTTATTTCAGTTAAATTGAATAAATTTTGAAACATTAATTTGGATAGTCATTGGTTCATTATCAATAATCATAATATTTGCTTATCAAGAAATTTGGGGCGAACTCAACAGACAAAAATGGGAATATAAAAAATTAGACGAAAAGCTTAAAATCTATAACCGATTAGCTAAAATAGAAGAGGTTCTAAAAATATGAGAAGAGATGATCCTTTCAACATTGTTTTAGATATAATAAAAGCAGCAATCGCAGTAATAATAGGTTTCATTATAATAAGAGCATTATTACAAGCAATATAATTCTAATTTTACCATTGAAGCATAATTATAAAAAACAGAAACTTTTTAAATGAGAAAGCTTTATAAAACTTGCGATTAAGCTTCTAACATGGTTTATATTAAAAAATGCCCGGAATGTAACAGCATACACCTTACTTATGACGCTAATCTGGGAGAGGTTATTTGCAATGACTGTGGTTTGGTTGTCGAGGAAAAAATGGTTGACACCGGAATTGATTTGGCAGGAAAATTTGACAAAAACGACAAAAAAGGGCGTGGCGGAGCGCCGATTTCAATACAAAAATTCGACAAAGGGCTTACAACAAACGTCGGAGAAATTTCTGATATTTACAAACTGGAAGCAGGGCAAACACGTAAGTTTCTACGTCTAAAAAAATGGCAGGAACGTGTTTCGACAAGCATCGAAAGAAATCTCCGTCTTGCAATGGCTGAACTAAGAGTTATCGCATCTTACCTAAATCTCCCGAATGTCGTGAGAGACGAGGCCTCAAGAATTTACAATTATGTTCTCCAAAGAAGTTTAGTTCGCGGCAGAAGCATGGAATCAGTAATCGCAGCATGTTTGTATACTGCTTGCAGAACTTACAGCATTCCCAGAACACTTGATGAAATGGCAACTGCTTCCGACGTGGAAAGAAAAGAAATTGGCCGCACGTATAGGTTCATAATAAGAAAACTTGGAATAAAAGTAAAGCAAAGCTCGCCGAAAGATTACATTTCAAGATTCTCGTCTGTCTTAAAATTAAGTCCAAAAACACAAAACGATGCACTGAAGGTCTTGAAACAGGCAGAAAGTGTTGAGCTTACATCTGGAAGAGGACCTGCAGGAATTTCCGCCGCGGCACTTTACGTCGCTGCTTTAATCAACGATGAGAAAAAAACACAGAGAGAAGTTGCCGACGTCGCAGGAATAACAGAAGTCACAATCAGAAACCGTTACAAAGAACTGATTGAAAAACTTAAACTCGAAGACAAAATCAAGCAAAAAGAAAAAGAACTAGCGAACAAAAATAAATAATTTTATCTTCTCGCATTTCGTCCGTATTTGACATTATTATGATTTAAAAATAAATCTGATAACAATTCTCAAGAGTGTTTTTCATTAACAATTTTTATCAATCGTGAACGAAGTAAGCGCAAATTAGGATTGTAAGTAAAGGGAGCTAATTCACAAAAAAAATTTCTAATCATAAACCTTTTTATATCAAATCTTTTTTAGTTAATTATAGTTCCGATGGTGGCGCGGGGTTGCCGGAGTGGTCAAACGGGACAGACTCAAGATCTGTTGGCTTAGTGCCTACGAAGGTTCGAATCCTTTACCCCGCATAAAAAATAGTGAAGGATTCAGCAAATAAGTTTAAAGAGTTAGGGAAAGTTACGCGAAGAAAACCGTAGGTTGTCTCGCTTCGAATCCTTTACCCCGCACTTTGTTACTGAATGAAATGAAGTAACATTTGGATTCGATGGTTGCAGGATCGAAAACCCGCAGGTGGTTTTCAGTTCGAATCCTTTTTTACTGAGTGTAGCGAAGGAAAACGAGTGAGCTTGCGAAACTCTACCTGCATCTTATTTAACGAATATGTCATAACTATCTAATTACTACAAAATAGAAATATTTATAAAGGCATTTTGTTCTGATTTTGCATGAGTGAAAATAATCCTGAAATAACAAGAAGGGGGTTGCTGAGAGGAATTGGTGGATTAGCATTGCTTGCTTCTGGAGCATGTTCTTATACAGGCAGAGCAATCGGTGAAAGAGTTCCTGTGCAAAATGCACTTGGTGCACAATTTGGAGAAGTAACTGAAAAAGATTATCCCACCAGAATCCCTATTATCAGTGCTTATGGGCAAAACTATTTCGCTCTTCAAACAAATCCTAGAGAAAATTCTAATTTACTTCCTTTTGCATTAGTTCCTGTAGAAAAAGCAAGAATAGAATATCAAGGCGATAATAGAAGAGTCATATTAAAAGATGAAGATGTAGATGCATATTTCCCTATGAGAGTTTCTGTAGATGGAACACCTGCAACAGAATTTGCTTTTAGAATGGAAGATTTATCTGTAGAAAATAATGTTGTTCCCGGAATAAAAGTTGATACTTCTAAATTAAGAAAGCCGGGAGAATTTACAGGAGATAGCATAGAACTTACAGAAAGTGACTTAGCACAAAGAATTGCAAAAATAAAAATAGGGGGACAAGAATATTTTTACCCTTACTCTGAAACAGGAGATGCAAATAACCGACTTCCAATTATTCTTATACCCTATAATGAAGGAATTACTCAGTTGGGATATGATATTCAAACAGGACAAGTAACTGGTAGAGACAAAAGAGGAGTATACAGACCTGTAAATCTTGAGGTTATTAAAAATCTTCCTCAACCTGCAAGCACATCACAAGCAAATTCAAAAACTTTGGAAGAAAGAACCTCTCCCGGCTCAGCAATAGTTGTCAGATAAATTATCTTATGCTCCCTGGCTCAACACTCCCAGGAGATGCCTGAGCATTTTCTTCACCCAACTTTTTTTCCTGCAAAAGTTTTTTTACAAAATTCATGTCTTCTTCAAGATTCCAAAATCCTGTCCCATTAATATCTTCACATTCATTTGGATTTAAAACTCCGTCTTCGCAAAGCTCATCAATAAATTGCTGGTTTTCAGAATAACTTCCTCTTTTATCCTGAATTTCTTGAATTGCAGAATCTAAATCCCATTCTTCTCTTGGAACAGAAACTGTTTCCTGCTGATTTTGCTGTGTTTCTATTCCTGCATTATCTGCGATTTCATCATCTGCCGTCGCTGTTTCAGTCGTTTTCTTAACTTCTTCAATAACAATTCCGATTGCTTTCAAAGCCAAATCCCTGAATGCATTTCCCCTCAGGAAAAGAAGTTCTGCTTTCTGATTATTATACGCAGCTCTCTGAAGAAGATTATCATTAATGTAATTAACTTTTTCTTCTGAACTTAAATCATCAATCTTGTTTATCTCATCTGCAAAATCCTGAATATATTGGTTTTCCTCTGCCAAACTGCTTACATAATTATCTTTTACATCTCCCAGCGTTTCATTTTCTATCGTCGTTGATTTAATCACACGTTCAACACTCTTCGTGTCTAAATAGCATTTCAAAGTTCCGTCATTATTGCATTTCCCGACTTCTATCCATCTTCCGTCCTGCGTTCCTGCAAGAGGATCTGTTCCTTTCCCTGGATTGTCCGTCGAGCAAACTCTTACAATTTGTTCTCTGTAAAGTGCAGGATTAATTGCATCTTCAACACCTGCCTGCAAATTCGGATTAATGAAACTATAAACACTCGGCGTTCCCGAAACACATTCGCTCTCTGTTTTAATCTCAACATTTCCCGCCTGCTCCTGCAAATACAAATCATTAAGATAATTCAAAGCAAAGTCAGTCGTGACTTTTTCAAAACCGCATTCTTCCTGCCCGTTAACCTTGATGCACAATTCCTGATAATTCGGCGGCGCTGTGAAATCCTTTTTTTCCGTCGCTGATTCCCCTTTAGGTATATAGCCGGAGGAAACCGCAATCGTCGGATTTGACTGGTAAAACGAACTCCCGACAGGACTCTTCAAATAAACACTGTAATAAGCACCCTGATTGTCACCTGCAAAAATATGGTAAAATACACCATATTGCGACGTCGGCGGAACAGTTGCACTTGTGAATAATTTCTCCGAGAACCATGCATGGAACTGCACAGGCGACTGCGGCTCAACCAAATTTCCAAACAAGTCAACATCAGTAGGATAAGATGCAGAAACAAAATTCCTGCAAACCTCATTTCCGATTTGTTTTACAACTCCTGTCTTGAACGCTTCAATCGACGCTGCCCCGTAATACTGCGTCATGTAATCAACACTCTTTCCCGCATTTTCCCATGCACTCTGAACACCAAGATATTCTCCTCCGCCCCTTCCTGTCTGTCCTGTAACTGCCTCAAATGCTTTTGGAATTATAACCTGCGAGAACGGAAGTGCCTGGCTCCAGAACAAATCGCAAAGATAAATGCTGTGAATTTCATCACAAACACCAATTGTCTCTCCGGTATCCAAATTGTCCTGCAAACAATCTCTGTAATTTTCCTGAAGAGAAATTAAACTGTCAACGCCCGCCTTCACACCTGAAAGGCAAACAGGAACAACAATTCCTTCCTTGACATTCGGAAGACACATTGCAACGCTTCCGACAACTCCTGACTGAATCACATTATCAACATGATATGTTCCTCCTAAATCACATCTGCTGCTCGGACAAACAACAGGATCACAGGTATTGAAAAGCAAAAGGCATTCTTCCGGAGACATCAAGTCCTGGCATTGAATATCTAAAATTTCATTTGCAGGATTTCCGACAGGAATTGTTTCGCCGAATATGTTCACATTTTTCAAAGCACTTCCATGTTGGTTTGCCGCCTGCTGAACAGCATTCATCGCCCTTTGAACAAGCAAATTCGTCTGCGTTTCATCCAAACCGGGAAATTCTCCGTTAAGAACTCCTGTTCCAGGATTAAAGTTCATGCAAATATCATCATTCAACTGCGAATTAAATTCAGCCCGTCCGTTTTCACCGACGTTGCAAAGATAAAAACTTACAATTCTTCCTGAATCATCATACGCCCTTATATTTCCAAATCCGGAAATTGTCTGCTTCATATTCACATACCATCCGTTATTTGTATCAAAAGGAACAACAGCAGGAAGCCCTTTGTAAGGCGCTGTTTCAAAATATCTCACTTCAGGATTTCTGAATTTGTTTTGATAACTCATCGCGTCAAATCTTCTGTAATAAACTCCCCCCCTAAGTTCATTCGGCAAATCAGCAACTAATTCCCCATTCTCATTGTAAATTAAATACTCATTTGCTTCGTTTGTTTTTACTGGAAGAATATTTGTTCCTGTGCTGTCGTCGAGAAGAATTACATAAAATTCTCCAAGAGATGTTTGAAGAAACGCAATCGGTGTTTGATCCTCAACTCCTGCAATATTTGTTTTTGATTTTACATCGTTGCCGTAAGTAAGTCCCCTATAAGGAATTTGTTTTATATCTTTTCCGACTTCCAAAAATCCGATTTGCTCTGAAGAAACACCATACTTGTTCACAAGATTTAGTCGTTCTGAATATTGTTCTGAATTTTTGTTAACATTTGAAACAATGTTGTAAAGTTTTCTTTCTGCAATTCCTTTTAATTCAGAACTCGTTGAAGAAGAAGCAAGAATTTCATTAAGTCGCTCTATGTCTTTAAGCTGAGTCAAACTTATTCTTCCGCTTGCATAACCATCAGGAGTAAATGCGGCATAAACATCACTTCCTTGCACAACAGGAATGACTTCATTTTCATCAAAAGGATTTGCAATATTTCCTTCTGAAACATTAGCAAGATTGTCTCTGATTTCTGTAAGTTTCCCGTTGAGGTTATCTTTAGTAATTCCTTCTTGTTCCTTGATTATATTTTCAACAACATCAACATCTCTTTCAATTTCATCAGAATGTTTCAGTAAGCAGGAATCAATCGTGTCTTTTTCTTCTGACGCTGCAATTTCATCCTCGCAAATGTCAAACCATCCTCCGCTGCTTCTCATAACTTCCTGCCGTGCAATCGCCCTTCCGTCAAAATTCTCAAAAAGATTTTTTATTGTCAATGTTGCACCGACGCTGATGCACGCTGCATTAAATCCTTTGACAACGTTCCCGAGTTTGTCAGAAGCACTCTGCCATTTGTTTATCGTTTCATTCAGCGAATTAATTTTTTCTTTTATCTTGTCAGGAGAAAGTTGTATCGCTCTTTTCTCAATTCCAACTTCAAAGCTAAAGTTCGCCTCAGTTCCCGCATTATTTATTCTCGGAACAACAGAGACCTTTGCAACTCTCTTCAAATTAATCTTATTCAAAGTAAAAACATAATTCCCGCCGAAACTTTCTGAAATTCCTTTTTCAAGAACACCTTCATTATTGATTATTTCTTCCTTTCCCAATCCTTCAAAATTAAATTTAATTCTTGCATTGTTATCGTCAAGAGAAATCAACTGAATGAATTCATTTGATGATTCAACTCCGGATTCGGTTTCCGCGCCACGACTAAGAAGAATTTCTTTTCCTTCTCCAAAATCTTTATTCCTAAGCCCAGTAATTATTTCTCTGACATTTTCATTCGCCGCTCCTGAAGATACTTCTGCTGAGACATCAACCCAGTTTTCTTTATCTGAAGTCCACTGCCAAACTTGTTTTGAAGATTCATATTTAAAATAAGCAGTTACTGAATAAATGGTGGGAATTGAATAAGAATAAACAAAAATTTCTGATTCAGCACTTTCCCCAACATCACCCAAATAAAGCAAATCATTTTTCCTGAAAGTGTATGAGTCAACTTCTCCTTCAGGATTTCTTATTAAAATCTCCGCACTGTAATCATCCAGCGTCGGCTCTGAAATTCCCTCGAACGAAATGCTTTTTACCTGTCCGTTAATCACAACATTTTCAACAGATGATTCTGAATTTGAAAGTTTGACTTCATCACAATATTGTGAAACCTGGCTCTTCGCAAGAGGATATCTCTGCGCGAATTCATCGCACAAGCCAGAAAGTGTTTTTTTCTGTCCTGACAAAAATGCAATCCTGACTTTTTCAAACAACGCTCTTTGCCCGAATGTTTCTACATCATCTGCCTTTTCTTTTTCAGTCGGGAAACTTCCAATTATCCTGTCATAATCTGCATTCGCACTCTCAGAATTATCAACAAAATCAGAACTGTCAATTTCCTCGTCGATAAAACCGGAAAATCCGTCTATCTTAAGATTTCTTCCGCCAATGTTTGCATCATAACCATATAAAACTCCTCCGAATTTATTGCCTTCAAAAATTCTCTCCCTAAAATAATTTGCCAGCCCCGCAATTGCGTTTAACGCATCGACAGGAATATCCAGCAATGTCTGAGGAAGTTCTGCAGGCCCTAATTGTTTTGCAATACTGGAAAATCTCTCAATTTCACTTGCACTCAATCTTTCTTTTTCAAGAGGCATTGAAACAAAAGCTATAAACAAATCCTCTTTATTTCCCGAGTCCTCTCCTGTCCCTATGTAAGCAACATAAACCCATCTTCCCGCGTCTGATGATTCGTAAAGCTTGTCGCCGACTTTAATCTCCCTGACTTCTGTTACACCACCACTTGTTACATTCAATCTCACAGCAGGAGCAGATGAAAGAGTAAATCTTTCAGCACCATTATCAGTTCTGCATAAAATCCTCACTTCCTGATTCAATCCCTGATTTACCATATTCCCTTCAATCTGGCACTTGTTGTCAAGGAATTTTTCTCCTTTCGCAATTTCATAAATTTCTCCGTTGACATCAAACTTTGCCCTCGTATCAGGATTTACAACTCCGTCTAATCTCAATCTTAAACCAGCGCCACAATAAAATCCTGGAAAAGGAAATTCACTTGACGTCTGTCCTCTTTGAAGATTAAACGTTGCTATCCTGTTTGTCTTGTCTGCATAAACAGAAACAATCGCATTGTCTGTATCAACAGCATCTGCTCTCAAAAATCCTCTTCCCCCGTAAAAACCATACTTTTCAAACTGCGAATTCCAGTCCTCAGTGTTCAGTTCAGGAATGTAATAAACTGCTTTCCCGACGCCAAAAGCATTTTCAATATTGTATCTTATGCTTGCCGTCAAATTTCCCTTAACAAAATCAGGCATTGACGACTCATTTTTATTTTGTTTCAAAACAATAACAGCATAGCCAATATTTTCAAGAACAGGAGAATTAAGGAGATTTGCCGAACTGCTTTTCAAAGCCGCCTGCGCAGGATGGAAACCGATTCCTGCAACATCGTCGGGATATTGCCCGCTGAAAGAAATGTAATCAATCGCCTTGACATCTATCAAAGGATTAATTTGTGTTGCATACAACTGGCAGAAAACAGGAACATTCTGCTCTTCGAGCAAGTCGCTTCTCACGACAGCAGGAGTGCAACCAAAAGGCGCAACCTGTATGATAAAATCCTGTCCTGAAGCACACATATTTTCATTAAAAGAAAATCCTTCATCTTGTCCTCCGAGATACGAAAAAGAATTTGCAGGACTTGTTAGTTGCGGATTAGGAACAGAATAAGCCAAAACAAAATTTATCAAACTAATTCCAATTAAGAAAACCATGCAAAAAATAATTTCTTTTTTCATTTTCATTTAACCGAATGAAATCTCCAAATTTTTATCTTCAATCAAAAGATAATTGTCCTGAAGCTGCTCTATTGTATTTGGTATTGGAAGTTCCTCTGCATTTATTTCAACGGCATTTGGATTCTGCAACTCTGATTCAAGAATGTAATAACTTTGTTTCCCTCCTCCTGCAAGCGCATTTCCGATTGTTTGCTCAGGAAAATCAATTGTGTAGCAATTTTCTTTTGTTAAACCAAAAAATCCGCCAAGCCCTGTTTGAGGAACATCAACACACTGCTGACTTGACGTCTCCCCAATTCTTAGCGATGAATCTTTGTAAACGCGAACCTCAATTTCATATTGCCCTTCGCTAAGTTCAACTGTCTTCTGCTCAGGATAAACAACTGTCCTTGAGCCCTTATCAGAAACAAAACTTATTATCGCGTTTCCCTGATAATCTGTTCCGCCTAATTTCATACTAATTTCCTTTTCATAAAGTTTATCCAGAATAACATCAACACTTCCCGAATTGACAACAGAGTGCTGCTGCCTTGTTTCTTCAAATCCTTCTGCTTTTGCGACAACAAAACCGTTTACACACTGCGGAAATTCGCCTTCCAAAAATCCCGACGCTGTTTCTCCGATTAAACATTCTGTTCCACCGCACTGATATGAAATCTCCGTCTCAACAGAATTAAGATTAGTGTCAAAGGTTCTTACTGCAATTTCTGTGTTTTTCTGATTGCAGATTTCAGGAACATCCAAACTTACTGCACTGCTCTCGCTGACTGCATTTCTCGGCTTGTTTCCCTGGACAACAACAGCAACAGGAAACTGGAATATTTCATTATCTGAAAATACCTGGATTAAAACAGGATATTTCACATCGTAAACATAATGATAAGGAACATAGCAAAATCCGAGAATTCCCAGTTCCGGCTGATTCCCAACCGGCTTTGCAATAAGAAAACTTCCGTCAGAAGGATTCACCTCAAAAGTGCTTGGCCAGTTTGCAGAAGTTAAAAATCTCACGTCATAATTGCCGGGAATGCTGTTTGCAAAATATTTATTTTCATTTTCAGAAAGCAATCCTGTCCTCAAATTCAGCGAAAGAGTGTTCACCTCAATCGCATCTTTTAAATCATTGAAAACATTATCAGCATTCCATGTCTTAGGGGCACAGGTAAGTTCAACACCGTCGACAGGGGCATATAATCTCAAGGTATCAACAGCATAATTTTCCAAAAACAAATTGTCATTTTCATAATCATAAATTCTTTTCGCAGTATTATACAAAGAACCAAGTTCGGAATCAACAGAAACCCTGTGTGTTCTGATTTCTGCTTTATCTTCTCCTTTTACAACACTCATGCTCATGGAAACAGAAACATCAACTCTTCCGTCGTTTATCGATACGCTTGTCTCTGGCTCTGTTAAAACAACTTCAAAACCATCGTCGTAATAAGAACTAAAATCACAGTCCCTTGCCCTTTCATCTATAAAATCAGCAAGATGCTTTTCCATTTCATTTTTGCTTGGAACCTGCTCTTTTGCCAAATTATTTCCCGAAACATAATACCAATAAGGAATTGGATTGCCTAAAAAATTCAACTGCGAAGAAAAAGGCATGTAATTGCTTCCGGGTTCAAATTCAGGAAGATAAACATAACCCCCCTGGCTCTCAAGAACATCTATTCCGGTAGAAACATCGTTCTCCAAACAGGTAAGAAAGCTGTTATACAGTGGCTGAATGCTGGCAGGAACTTGCGCACTTGGAATTCCGCCATTAAAAATAAAAAACAAAACAACTCCGCCAATAATAAAAATCGCAATAATTATAAAAATCGTAAGCTGTCCTCTCTTTTCACCCTCTTTCAAAATCATGTTTCTGCAACGGAAATTATATATTTAAACTTTATGAGAAAAAATCATCACTTCTTTCTTAAGTAGCCAAAACTGCTGAAAATTATCAGAATTCCTCCAAGGAAAATTATCCACGAATTATACTGAGAAATAACTTCAGGGACTGCAATCAAATTAAATGGAAAATTAAGAAAATACAAACCAAACACCAAATACAAAAGAAAAATCCAAGTCGAAGCGCTTTTTTTCCTTTCAATAATTTCCATTAAAACAAAATGCAAACATCATATTTAAATATTTCCAAAATCAAGAAAAGTTAAACGAAGGAAATCACAATTATTCATCAGCCTTGAGCCAAGCTTAAAGGAATGGTTGATAAGGGAAACCGTCGATGCTAAATCCGTAAGGATTTACCTTGATTTTGGTTTCCTTTATGGTCCTGTAGTCCAACGGCTAAGACGCGTCCTTGACGTGGACGAGACCGAGGTTCAATTCCTCGCAGGACCATTTTTAAAATGAAAATTTATGTCATAGGAAAATTTGAACAGAAAGAATTAGTCAGAGAAGTTTATGGAAAATTGAGAGAAATTGGCTGCGAAATTTCATGCGACTGGACAACTCACCAGTCAATAAAACCCTACTCAGAAAATCCAAAACTTGCAACAGAATATTCTGAAGAAGAAATGAAAGCAATCGCTGAATCAGACATTATAATTTATTTGTCTTCAAAAGAAGGAACTACATCAAAGCTGGAAGTTGGAGGCGCGATGCTTCTGAATTTCACGAGGGGAAAACCCAAAATGATTTACCTCGTCGGAGAATTTAATACCTCCTCTCCTTGGTTCATGAACCCCCGGGTAAAAAGAGTTAATTCTGTAGAAGAAGTTATCAAAGAACTAAAAAACCTCAAACCTTAATCTACTTTTTAATAAGGACAAAAACATGTCTGAATGGAAAGAAATATCCTTTCCCTCTGCGATACTTCTCATTTAACACCTTCTTAATAACATTCCGTTTTCTCAAAAAAGAATCTCTCTCTTCCTTAACACCAGCCGCCACAAAAGATAAAGCATAAATCATATCCCTAATATTTCTTGTTTCTACCTCAGAAAACAAGTTTTTTATTTTCGGCTTTCCAAATTTTTTTAGTAATTTCAATTTCTCCCCATAATTTACATAGACACTTTCAAAAGATTTTTGCCCTATCTTCTTCAAAAATTTATTCCAGTCCTCTCCATCTCCGGTATAAGTTATAACCAACAAGAATCCATTATTTTTGACAAGTTTCCATGCAGCATCCAAAAAAATCTTCAATTTTTCTTTATCACGTGGAAAAGAATGTGAGCACAAAACCATGTCAAACTTTTCATTAATTTCTGTCGGGAATTCCGCTTCAATTACATTCAATCCTTTCTCTCTTAGCAAATCAGCAAAATATTTTCTTTGTTCAATACAAAGATAATTTCCAACCTCTTTTGATAAGGGCTGACTCAAGCCCCCATTTCCTGCCCCAACATCAAGAACAGAATCTATTTTTAATTTCCTGATTATTTTAGTTATTTCTTTTCTCAGAATTTCTTTCTCATTAGTATGCCTCAAATAAAATTGAAAGTCAGATTCATATAAATCCATCAACGAAAAAAGCAAGGAAGGATTAAAAATTTATTCCTAATCAACAACCTTTAAAAACCAAAATTTCTAATCATTCCTATGAAAATTCCAAAGAAAACAAAAAGATTTTGCCCGTATTGCAAGAAGCAAACAGAGCAAAAAATAAAGCTTGTCTCAACAGGAGCAAAAAGAGGAACCTTAACTCGTGGCTCTATTTCAAGAGCAAAAGCACGGGGATTGGGAAGAGGAATTGGAAACAAGGGAAAATGGGGAAGCAAGCCGGCTGTTTCAAAATTCAAGCGTAAATCCAAAACCACAAAAAAAACAAACATAATGTATACTTGCTCTGTCTGCGGAAAATCTAAATACAGACAAGGAAGAAGAAATAAACGAACAGGAAAAGCATTGCAGGAGTAAAATGGCAAGAGAATTTGATTTTGGAATTAATGATATTGAAGAACTGTTAAATATTGAAGAACTGTTAAGAAGAATGCAACAAGGAGGAGATAGATGGGACATGGAATTAGAAGAAGTAGATAGTTATAATCCGGTAATTCAAATGCAAAAAAATGAAGACGGTTCATACTCAATGAAAAATTAAAATGACAGAATTTAATGATTTCCAAAGATTAGATATAAGAACAGGAAAAATAATTGAAATAGAAGATTTTCCAGAATCAAGAAATCCGAGTTACAAACTAAAAATTAATTTCGGAAAAAGTATCGGTATCAAAAATTCCAGTGCACAATTAGTTGATAATTACAAAAAAGATGAATTAAAAAATAAAGAAATTTTAGCAATTGTTAATCTTCCTGCAAAAAAAATCGGCACATTCACATCTGAAGTTTTGACACTAGGAATTCCAGATGAAAACAGTAAATGTATTTTAATTAAACCGGATAAAAATGCTCCGTTAGGAGCCAAATTATATTAAAATGGCACAGGCAAAAAAGAAAAAAAAGTTTTTTGATGTTGAAATTCCGCTGGTAAAAAAAGAAACACAGCTCTACGCTTATGAGCCACAGGAACTTAACGGAAGAATAATAAATTATGATTTAACCCGCTCCTTAAAAGGAAAAAGCGCTCTGCTTCAGTTGAAAATTAAAGTCGAAGGAAACAAAATTTCCGCGGTTCCAAAGCAGATAAAAATTCTCCCTTATTTTATAAGAAGAATGATTAGAAAAGGAACAAACTATATTGAGGACTCTTTTTCAGCCGAATGCAAGGACGCAAAAATAAGAATAAAACCATTCCTTATAACAAGAAGAAAGGTCTCAAGAAAAGTGAGAAAAGCTCTTAGAGAAAAAGCAAGAGAAGAAATAATAAATTCTGTAAAAGAAAAAAGTTCAGAGGAGATTTTTGACGAAATGCTGAAAAACCAGTTCCAGAAAACACTAAGCTTAACTTTGAAAAAAATTTATCCTCTTTCACTGTGCGAAATTCGTATTTTTAAAGTTGAGAAGGAAAAATGAAAATTATTTCTCTTAATACACAAGAGGAAATTTCTCTCGCTCCGCTCGTTATTAATTAAGTATTAACTAATATATTTGAATTTCCATTTTGTTTTATTTAATAATTCTTCATTAATCGTGAACGAAGCGAACGCAAATTTAGTTTTTTCTACCATCGGCAAATTTGTTTTCTTTACCATGGTAGTTTTTCTTTTTCTAAAAGAAAAACCCCTTTTCAAAAAAGAAACCCCGAACGAAATAAGCAGGTAAATATTTAATCGCAACCTTTAAAATTGCTTAATGAATATTATTTTTGTGCCTCTATAGCTCAGTGGCAGAGCATCGGTTTTGTAAACCGGGGGTCGGGGGTTCAAATCCCTCTAGAGGCTTTTTTGTCCACAAAACTTTATAACCAAACTTCCCTTTAAACAATAATGATTTGGCAGGATGTTATAGTTTCATTAGCAAGTGTAATCTTTGTTTATTCAATGTTCCCTCAGATTGTTTATGGTTTTAAGACCAAAAAAGGATTAATCTCAATCCAGTTTTCTTTATTAAACATTATTGCTATGATTGGGCTAATTATAGTTTATGTTAGTTTTGAATTATTTTTATCCGCAGCCATAAACATGCTAATTACATCTCTTTGGGGAGTATTGCTAATTCAAAGAATAAAATATGGGAGAATCAAATAAAAATGATTTGGCAAGATATCGCAATTTCAATAGCAAATATTTTGTTTACATATTCTTTAGTAAGGCAAGTTTATCATGGATTTAAAAAAAGAAAAGGTTTCCTGACATTACAAAGTTCTATGCTCACAACTATTGGCTTGTACACAATGTTTGTAACAATGTTCACATTAAAACTTTACATTTCTTCAGCTGTACTTTTTACCAATGCAAGTTTATGGCTAACTTTATTTATCCAAAGAATTAAATTTGGCGAGGCCTAAACTCATTTCAAGAAATCTTAAATTTTTTTACTCCCTAATAATGTGAGTTTCTTTCAGAACCATAAGCTGTCCCAACTCCTCTTGGAAAAAAGAAAACAGTACCATAGCCAATAACATCTCCTTCGTTAATTGTTAATGGACGTGAGTAAGCTTTTAGTTGGGCAGAAAAAATAGCGCCCTCCTCGCTACCATATCCGTAACCAGGGTCAATCCAACCTCCGCTGGAAGCATCATGCACAAAAAATAATTCTTCTCCGTCAGAATACTTGCCTTCTCCAAAAAAATCCAGATGATATTTAACAAAAATCCCGACCCTATTACTTGCTTTAATTCTTTCAGTAGTTCTTACGTCTATGAATTTTCCGGGTTCTAAATGATGTGTTTTTGAGATTTTTGTCTCAAGCTCAGCAAGATTAGGTTTTCTGTCTTTATGAATGATAATATGTTTTTGAGGATTATATGTTTCCACATTTCCTGCATGAAACAAAACTAATCCATCCCTAAAGACAGGATTTTCTCCAAGCCATAAATCACCCTGTTGAACTAACTTCTCCAAATCCCTATTGATAGAGATACAAATCCCCGAGCCAATAATATTTGGATTTGGAATATAATATTCAGAAGGTTCTTGAGAAGGCACAAGTTTTTTGTTCAGCCAAAGTATCTGTCCAATCTTAGTTCCTTTCTGAATAGAAACAGGATAACTCTGAACATTACGTATTGAAATAAATCCTTTTCTGTCTTCATTAAAACCAACACCTTGAGGCATGAACCCTGCATCCAAACCAATCCTTCTCAAGGTGCTTCTTATCTCAACAAGAGTAGCCAATTCAGTTCCATTATACCATCTCAAATTTTCAACAATTGTTTCCATTTCATAATTTGGCCAAAATGTAACATAGTCATCACTAACATCAGGATGTCTCCCAAAAAATGTTCTTGAATCTTCTTTTGTAAAGGGAACAACAGATCTTGTTTCATCAGTATCTTCAAGAATCAAGTCCATGCTCGCTGGCTGAATTAAATCCGCTTTTCTCTCTTCCAAGTAAACTTCAGGATGTTCTAAATCTATCAAACCTCTTCGAATAGCTATTTCTATTTCCCGGTCATTCAACAACAAATAATTTGGTTCTGTTCGCATAAAAAATCACCGAAAACATCCTTCTTAAAAATTACGTTTTTTATTTTCTATCTACAAAGAAAGTTCCGCCTTCCCGTCTTCAATCAAGATTTTTGCAATTTCAGGATGCAAATTTACTGAGTCCCCTTTTTTGAATGGCCCGATTTTTTCTCCGTCAAAACCAAGAAATTCGTCAACATCACTCAGAAAAATAATTCCTGAGAAATTGCTCCCTGCTTTTCCGTTAAGAACATCATTTATTTTTTCTTCTGAATGCAAAACGCATTTCATTAATTCTTCAAAAAGTTCCTTCTCAAAATCAAACATGTTTTCAGAGTCCTTTTTTGAAGTCCCTGTCTCAGTCGCAACAAGAACAAGTGTAAGAATTTTCTTCTTCCTCTCCCTCATAAGCTCCTTAAAAATGGTGATTGCATTTTCCAGTTGTTTTTTTGTTTTTATAACCTCATCAGAAAGCTCTTCACCGTTTAAGGAAATATTTTTCTTCTCCCTGAGATAATCAAAAACCTCTTTTAAAAAATCCTTAGGTAGTTTCTGCATCTGCTCGGAATATCTCTCTTTCCTGGCAATTTCATAGATGTCATTAAAGGTAATCATAAAAGAAAAAACCACAAGGCGTTTTTAAGAATTTGTATGGAGAAAGTTTACTCTGACACTCAGTCACTCGCACTTCGTGCTCAATATTATTGCAGTGTTAACAAAAAACTTGTATAAAAAGAGTTAGCCAAATTACCTTCAACTCTAATCTCCTTACTAAAAAATCTCTTTGTATTAAATTAAATAATCAATCTGCGAACAAAGTGAGCAGG
>JBDRNS010000019.1:0-12778 GCA_043810865.1 archaeon
AAAACTTTAAATCCTTTTTTTGGTTTCTGTTTTCATGAAGAATTATCCTTATGATTTTTTTGGAAATGTTGTTGTTGTGAAATTTCCTTTTGGGATAAAGCAGACAGAGAAAAAGAAATTTGCCGAGAGTTTGATGAGAAGGCAGAAGTCGGTGAAGACGGTTTTGGAGAAAATTGGGAAATTTAAAGGGCGGCTAAGAAAGCAAGAGACAAAATATGTTGCTGGCGAAAAAACAAAAGAAATTTTATACAAAGAGAATAATTGTGTTTTTCGTCTTAATATTGACAAGACATATTTTTCGCCGCGTTTGAGTAATGACAGAAAAGAAATTGCGAAACAAGTTAAAAAAGGCGAGGAGGTTTTAGTTATGTTTGCAGGTGTTGCTCCTTACTCAATTGTTATAGCAAAAAATTCACAAGCAAGGAAAGTTTATTCAAACGAAATAAATCGCGAAGCGAATAAATATGCTGAAATGAATATTGAACTGAACAAACTGAAAAACAGAGTTGTTCTTGTTCCGGGAGATATAAAAATGGTTGTAAGAAGATTGTCCCGCCACCGCTCCCAGCCACCCACCCAAAGAAATGTTGAATTATTAAGAACTGATTTAAAAAATCGAGCGCAGCGAGAGAAATTATCTGAAACTCCGGAAAAATTTGATGTTATAGTCATGCCTCGCCCGCAACTGAAAGAAAGTTTTTTGAGAGAAGCATTTATGCTGAGCAAAAAAGGAACGAGAATTTTTTATCATGATTTTATTTCTGTTTCGGAAAAAAATCTGGTTTTGGAAAAAATAAAAAACGAAGCCAGAAAAGCAAAAAAGAAAATTAAAATTCTGAGAATCAAAAATGCTGGCGAGATTGCACCTTACAAATTAAGGGTTAGGATTGATATAAGAGTATTATAAATTAGTTTAACAAATAATCTTTTTCTTCAGTAAAACTTCCATAAATTTCTCTAACTTCTCTTGCAAGTAATTTTACATCAGTAGGTTTAGCATGCTTTCCACTACTTAGTTTACGTAATGGTTGGTATAAACCTTCTGTCTCGCTTGTTTGCTCCAATGTTTCTGCCATATTTTTATTTACAAATAATGTTTTTTAAACCTTTTCACAGACGTTTCTCGGTTTGTATCACAGTAGGCGCTTCGCCTCCGTGCCATGTGAATCTTGGGCGTATTTGTATGGGATAAATTCTTTCTGAATTGTCGTCAAGTATAATCGCAGAGCCCTTCAAGTCAGGCAAGTCGTCCATGTATTTTTTTATGCTTTCAAGAAGATAGCTTTGCATTATGTAATTCAGCGCTTCCAAATCCGGCTGTGAAGTTACGCGGTGGGCGATTACAATATCTGATTGAGTCATTACATCTCTGTGAACTTGTCCAGGCTGTTGTGTTGCAAGAACAAGGGAAATTCCCGGCTGCCGTCCTTCCCTTAACAATTGAACAAGAGCGTCTGTTGCAGAAGTTTTTTCATTTAACGGGAGAAATTCGTGAACCTCGTCGATAAACATCCAAACTAATGGTTCTTCTTTTTCAACAGGCGATGAAAGAGTCCAGCCCTTTGAAACCGACTCGACTTCTTCTTTTTTTCTTGCATTCATTCTTTGGTTGAAAATTTTTCTTGAAATCAAACTTATTACCATAGCACGGACATTAAACGCACCGACTGAATTGTAAATGCTCAAGTCAAGAATAGTTGTCGTTCCTCCGTTAACAAGTTCTTTTATTTTTGTAGATTCATCTTTCTCAGCGAAAATTCCCCAGGTTTGCGCTGCTTCAAACAAACCCATCGCAGAATTCTTTATTTCCCTTGAAGTTTGCTCTTCATTTTCAAGATTACTTATTATGTCTCTGATGTTGAATTTTCCTTTTTTCTTTAGTTTTGAAATTACTCTTTCAATCAAAACAGAGACGGGGTGAATTATGCTCAATCCGAAAGTTATAGTCCAGTCCTCTGAATTCATTTCAGAAACGTCCAGTGCGAATTTGCTATCGACCGGAATCCCTTTTTCAACATAATCATCGTAATGTCCCGAGGGGACGAATATTTTTACAGGAGAATTTTTTGATTTTAAATCCCATTCACTCAGAAGTTCCCTGTCTTTTTCATTTGAGAATTTCATTGTCCAGTAAATTCCCATCGTGTCGAAGATTAGCGACGCAACATTTTTGCTTGTTTCTTTTGGAAGGTTTGCAAGTTCTTCTGCAATCACGCCGAGAGTGTAACTTTTTCCACTTCCTCTCTTTCCAGCGACGAGGACAACATGGTTTCGCGCAACGTCCATTAATATTCTATTGCTTAAAGAAGTGTATTGCCCCATTTTCACATAACTTTTTCCCAGAAAAACAAGTCCTCTTTCGCCGAATGCTTTTTTGTCAGAGACATCCCTGCCAATATTAATATCATAACTCATAATCTTGTAATAACCAGGGATATTTTTAATTGTTTTGATGCAATAATGCTTATAAATAATAATTCTTTATTTCTTTAATGAATCTTCAAAAAGGGCTTGAGGGGGAAATTTCTCGAAGAAGATTTCTTGGAGGAACAGGCAGAGTTTTGCTTGGTGGTGGTATTATTTATCTAATTAATTATTTAAAAGGTTGCCTTACTGGAAATGGTGGTGGAAACGGAGATGGTGGCAATGGCGGAGGGGATGATAATGGTGTAAGTTATGATGATTATATTCCTGATGTTGATGCTCAGCCGCCAAGCGAGCCGGCATTTGAAAATGTAGAGGAAACAACAGAATCTCTTGCTTCTTATTTATCTGGTAATTCACAATTATATGTTGCTGTTTTTCATAGTGGAGACAGACGTCAGATAAGTGGGCTAGATGCAGTTTTGCATAGCAATCCTAATGGTGCTTATGCTGAAGTTTCTGATCCTACAGAAACATATCTCCCTGCTGTTGCTTCTTTAACTTCTGCAGGATATATTGATGTTAATGGCAGGCATAGAAATGGTGTACCCAGAAGAAGTGACGTGATTGACTTGATTAATTACATTGAAATGTTTTTAAGTGCTGATTTTCAGGTTGGTGATTTTGTTTCTGTAAGACAGATAGAAGAGGCACTTCCAAATTGGAATCCGGAGCATGTCAGCGATTTTCCAGGAATTATTTATCGTGGTGACTGGTCTTTGAATCAGATGAGAAATTTGGATATTTTGGTTAATCGTGGAAGTGCTGTGCTGACTTTTTTCCCACCGACGGCAGCAGGAGCATCTTATACTTATGCAGTTACATCCACTATTTTGAATGTATTTAATTTTCTTGAAGATATTATTGATTTTGTTGATCCTTTTGTTCCTTGGGACTTGAGCCAGATAATGAATTTTGAAATTCCAATGTATTCTGTCGGAATTGATACAACACAGATTATGCTTGATTTAATGCGAAGAGATACATGAAGAAGCGAGGAAGATATCAGGAGATTATTACCAATAATGCCCGGAAATATTTGGAGGTATCCCGGAGATACGGTTGAACTTGAAAGAAATCCAAGAAATATAAACGGAAGACAAGTGCTTTCTTTGAGGCATAGCAATATTTTTGGAGAGCAGCGAGAGTATATCGCATTCAGAGGAAATGAACTTACATATGTTGGATTTGAAGACGAAGAGGGAATTGGGGGGGTGTTTTTTGATCCGCCAGTAGTTATTGGTGATGATAGAATGTCTGTTGGGAAATCTTACACAACTCATGCAAATTTTGTGATGAGGGATCATCCTGAAATGAGTGGCTATATAGATGAGACATTTAGTGTAGTGGCAAGAGAAAATGTTCGGCTTTATGGTGAAACAAGTGGTTTTGGTAACTGCTTCAAACTTCGCGAGGATTTTTCAGGACATTCTTCTGGGGGTCCTGAAGGAGATGTTAATGATTCTGGTTTTGCTTATCATTGGTATTGTCCTAATGTTGGCCAAGTTCAATTGGAAGTTGACGGACAAAGAGTAGGATTGTTTGGGGGAAATATTAGCACACCTCAAGCACTTAATCCGGGACGAGTTGTTTATCTGAGTCCTGTTGCAAACAAAGTAGTAAGCATGTTGAGAAACCGAAAATAATCTTTCAACTTTCACAAGTTTTTTAAACGAGGTTCTTTTTTTCATTTTATGGAAGAAGAAGTGATAAAAATTAAAATACCCGATTTTTTTTCTAAGGGAAATTTTACGCAGAACCTGAGAAGAAACCCCTGGATGGCATCAACATGTGTTCTCGGAATTTTTATTTTAATCCTGCTTGGGAATAGTTTTCTTGGCGGGCTGAAAAATCCCGGCGGGCTTACAGGAAATTTCATTAAATCTGATGATGCAGGACAGAAACTTGTTGATTTTCTGAACCAGAATACAAATTTCACAGTTACTCTGGAAGATGCTGCTGATGAAAACGGCTTATACAGAATTGATGTAAATTATGAAGGAGAAGTAATTCCTCTTTATGTCACAAAAGACGGAAACTATTTTATACAAAATTTAATTCCGTTAACTTCTTTTTGGGAGGAGAATTTGTATAGTGGAAGCTGAGTTATTTATCTAAATATTCAATTTCTTCTTCTGTAAGTTTAAGTTCTTTTTGCACATTAGGATTTTTTAAGATTTGCTTTACATTTTCAAATTCACTCATTGCTCTTTTTATTCCAATGTGAACATAATGGGCGTATTTCTGCGCTATTGATTTCTTTTTTTCCGTTCTTTGGTTGTTCAGCCAGATTTTCAAGATTCTTGTTGGTTTTTTATAACTTGTAAATCCTCCGAGAATTTTTGAAGGGCTTTTTGAAGAGGAAATTCCGTAACTCAAAAAGAAGTTTTCATAGACGAGAAATCTCCAGTATTGCTGCCTGTAAATTCTTTTTCTGAAGATGTCTATTCTGCTCAGCAAGTCATATGCTTTTGCAAGTTCAATTCCGCTGTATTCAGAAGGAATGTTTTCCTCAACCCATAAAATTATTTCATCTATCGGCATGTTTACAGAATCCAGAATTCTTATTGTTTCCTCGCTTGGTTTGCTCTTGAAAATCAGACGCAGCGCGTTGAAAATATCTGTTTCCCTGTTTCTTTCATCAGGCAGAATGTTTTCATCGCTTTTTACAGACGATTCTTTTTGTATATCGTTAATCGCCGCGCGCAAATCGCCGCGCGCTTTTATTGAAATGCCTGTTAAAATGTCGTTGCTGATAAATTTATTTTCTTTTCTCAGAATTTCTATTAAAATTTCCCTGATTGTTTTGTAATTAATTTCTTTCAAATGCACAACTTCTGAAGTTTTTCTTAGGGCATTAAATTTTTTGTCCCAGATGTCGTTTGCGGTTATTACGACAGGATAAGTTGTTATTTCAATCAAGGACAAAAGTTCTCCCAGGCCGCCAAAGTCGGTTCCTGAAATTCCGTCTGCCTCGTCGACGAGAATTATTTTTTTGTCTCTGAAGAGAGATTTTTGCTCTATTGCCGGCTTGAGAATTTCCCTGAGTTTCTCCCTGTTTCTCAAATCGCTTGCGTTGAGTTCAAAAATTTCCGCTTTGTTTTCTTTTGCTAAAATATGTGCAATGGTTGTTTTTCCAGTTCCCGGAGCTCCGTGGAGAATTACGGATTTTTTTGCGGGGAAATTCAGAAAAAAACTTTTTATTTTTTCAACTGCTTCTTCCTGTCCTCTGATGTCTAAGAAATTTTGCGGGCGGTATTTTTCAGTCCAAGTCATTTTAGATTTGTGAATGGATTATACTCTTGTCTGATTAGATTTTTAATTGGCTCAAAGATATTTTCAGGAAATTTATTCCATTCGAACCATTTCCATTCCTTGCATTTTTCAGGTTCCATGATCTCAGGATTTCCTTCAATGTATTTTGCACGAACAAATAACGTAACGTAATGTTTATTTTCTTTATTAAAAAAATCATTAGTTGTTGCTACAGGGATTGTGTCAACAATTTCTACTTTTAATCCTGTTTCTTCTTTAACTTCCCTTAATGCACAATTTTTTATTTCTTCAAATAATTCAAGATGTCCTCCTGGAAAACACCATGTATTATTTCCGTGAGAATTAATTCTATTTCCCAGCAAAACTTCGTCGCCTTTTAATACAATAACTCCGATTCCTACTTTTGGAAAATTCTCATTCATTTTTAATAAAAATTAATTTCTTTTAAATAATCTCTCTAAAAGCCCTGGTTCTTTTATTCTAATTGTGCTGGGATTTGCAGTTTCTGGTTCTTCATGATTTTCTAGATAATTTCTTTCTGCTAAATTTCTTCTTAATTCTAAATATCCTGCAAAATCTCTCAACGAATTTCCTAGGTAATGTGTGAGTTCTGATAAAATGGACGCTGTTTTTACATACAATCTTTTTAATTCTATTTTGTAATTTCCTCCTGTTGATTTCATTTCCCAACTCCTGCAAGGACAAAACTTGCAAGCAACGACTGTAACTGTATGAAGGGATCGCTGCCTTCAACAATCCTGAATTCTGTCTCGCCTGTTTTTTCAGTTAGTTTTACCTTTATCTCGGGTTCTATAGGAAGGTTCCAGATTTCCTTTTGCATGGATTTTATAATGTCCTGTCCTGAGACGCTTTCTTTCAGCATGATGTCAAGAAGTTTTTCCCGCGATTTTTGAAAATCGCCTGAGAGTGCGTAATCAAGAACAACTTTTATGTCTTTTGGCTTTGTGTTTGAAATTATTGTTGAAACCAAATCCGCGTTTATTGACGGAGAAATTGAGGCAGTTGACTGCAGGATGTTTATGCATTTTCTGCAATCGCCCTCGCTGCCTTCGTAAATTATTTCAAGGGCTTCTGGAGTTACTGTGAGATTTTCTTTTTCCGCGATTAGTTTTATAACTTTTTCAATATCTTTTTTTTCAAGAATCTTAAATCTGAAAAGAGCGCATCGTGACTGAATAGGGTCAATTATTTTGCTGGAGTAATTGCATGAGAGAACGAAACGGCATGTTGTTGAATAATTTTCCATTGTTCTTCTAAGTGCCTGCTGGGCTTCGGGAGTGAGGGCATCTGCTTCATCAAGAAAAATTATTTTGAAAGGCACGTTTCCAAGGGATTTTGTTCTTGCGAAACTTTTTACTTTTTCTCTTACGACGTTAATTCCTCTTTCATCGCTTGCATTAAGTTCAAGATAATTTTCTTTCCAGTTACTTCCATAAAGTTCTTTTACGACAATCAGAGCAAGAGTTGATTTTCCTGTTCCTGCCGGACCTGCGAAAAGCAAGTGGGGAATGTTAAGTGAATTTGTCAATGCGGAAACACGTTTTATTATATCATCCTGTCCGACAACTTCTGAAAAAGAATTCGGACGGAATTTTTCTGTCCATATTTCAGACACCATATAAGAAACATTTTTGGGAAACTTATAAAGATTGTTGTGGGAGAGTTTGTTTTTTTAAATTATCTTTAAAAGTATTAATAACCCTGCTCAGCAGAAGTATCTTTTAGAACTCTTGCTAAATCAAATCTTCCTTCCTGTTGAGCAAGATGAAAAGCTGCTTCAGAAGTTGTTTGTCCATTAAGAACATTTACAATTATACCTTGTTCCTCGGGGCTGAGTTCCCATGGCTGAGGCACATAACCTCCTCTTTCCAAAGTTTCATAATTTGTCATTTTACTTTTTTCTCTTCAATTTTCTTTTATGCTTTTCTTTTTTCAGACGCTTGCGTTGCCATTTCCACCGCATTTGCCATCGTTTTTTCCATCTTCTTGATGAGCGTTTCATTAGTCCTTAACCTCAATTTTTATGTTCACACTTTTTGGAATTTGCAGACGCATGATATTGTGAAGAACTTTTTCATTTGCCGGCAGGTCAATTAGCCGTTTGTGGATTCTCATTTCAAACCTGTCAAAAGTTGCCGTGCCGTCGCCGCAGGGTGACTTTCTTGTTGTTACTTTCAGTTTTTTCGTCGGCAAAGGCACAGGACCACGAATTACAATTCCTGACTTGTCGGCGATATCCTTGATAGTATTGCAAATATCATTGAGCATTTCTATGCTTGTGCTGTTTAGTTTTACTCTTACTCTGGGCATATGAATATATTCTGGAAATAGTTTAAAAATGTTATCTATATGAGAAATAGTTATGTTAGGAGAAGATATTCTACTGGGATTTCTATACCCAAACATTCCAGCTTCCCATTTCCATTTCCGTTGGATTTGAAAGAATGAATCTTGTTCTGTAAGTCCCTGTAGCCCACTGCATTCTCTCCCAATTTTCCGTATTCTTCTTTGATTCTTTTATCAGGTATTAGCATTATTGTTCCTATAGGATATAATCCTGATGCGAGATATGAAGGATCATAATGTTCTCCTTTTCTTAGGTTTTCAAGAATTTCTTTTTGCCTTTGTGTTCTCTTATAAATCTTTGAACAAAAATCTTCTTCTTTTTCCGGCTTTTCTGGAAATTCCGGAAAATGGGAGATGTCAATGTCATGCGGCAATCTCACCTCTCCAAAATCCATACTTTAAATTATGAAATTCGCCTTAAAAACTTAATGAAAGATTTTTATAGTATTTTTCATTATATTTTGAATAAAAAGAGGGAGAATGCTAGAGGATATTTTTGTGCGGCTGAGTTTGATAATCATTGTTGCAGTCGGTGTTTCTGCTGTAATGAAAATTTTGAAACAGCCGCTGATAATCGGACACATAATCACAGGAATAATTGTCGGGCCGTATTTTTTTGATTTGCTCAGAACAAATGAGTCGGTCGGAACGTTTTCGAAACTTGGCGTTGCGTTGCTTTTATTCACAGTCGGTTTGCATTTAAATCCAAAGGTTATAAAAGAAGTCGGGAAGGTTTCGCTTGTTACAGGTGTTGGACAGGTTATTTTCACATCGGTAATTGGATATCTTATCGGAATCGGATTGGGATTTTCTTTCATCACTTCTATTTATCTCTCCATTGCAATGACATTCAGCAGCACCATTATAATTATGAAACTTCTTACTGATAAAGGAGATATCGATACTGTTTATGGGAAAATTGCCATAGGATTTTTGATTGTGCAGGACTTAATTGCTGTTCTGATTCACGTTACTGTGTCTTCAATGTCGGGACACAACGGGGTTTTATCTGTTTTCACAAGAACTCTTTTTAACGAGGTTATTGTTATAGGGTTTTTCTTTTTGGTTAGTTTTTATCTTCTTAATCCCCTGATGAAGTTTATTGCAAAATCGCAGGAATTTCTTCTTCTTTTCTCGATAGGGTGGGCTTTGGCTTTGGCGAGCATTTTCCAGATGCTGAATCTTTCAATGGAAATCGGCGCATTGTTTGCAGGTGTTTTTCTTTCGATGTCGCCCTATACAAATGAGATAACTTCGAAGATGAAGCCGTTGAGAGATTTTTTCATCGTCATGTTTTTTATCGTTATTGGCTCGCAGATGATTTTTACAGATGTTCAAAATAATATTGTTCCGATAATTGTTTTCTCGCTTTTTATTTTGATAGGGAATCCTTTGATAGTCATGGTTCTTATGGGGCTTTTGGGATATACAAAGAGAAACAGCTTCCTTGCGGGACTTACAGTTGCGCAGATTAGCGAGTTTTCCATAATTTTAATTGCGTTGGGAATTTCCATCGGACAGCTTACAAGCGAGGCGCTTTCGATAATTACAACTGTCGGGCTGATTACAATTGCCGGTTCGACTTACATGATTTTTTATTCTGAAAAAATTTACAACAAATTTTCAGGAGTGTTGAATATTTTTGAAAGAAAGAAAGTCAGAGAAAAAAAGAAAATGCGCAAAGATGTCGATGCGATACTTTTTGGGTATAACAGAATTGGATTTTCTATTTTGAGAGCATTCAAGAAAATAAAGAAAAGTTATCTTGTTGTTGATTTTAATCCGGAAATAATTTCTTCGCTGTCAAAATACAGAATTCCCTGTTTGTATGGCGATGCTTATGACATGGAATTTCTGGAGGAGCTCCCGCTGAGAAAAATAAAGCTTGTTGTTTCAACAATTCCCGACGTGGAGACGAATTTTCTTCTTATAGAAAAAATCCGCATGGTGAATAAAAATGCGGTGATAATCTTAAGGGCTCACAGGATTGAAGATGCGCTGATGTTTTACAAGAAAGGTGCCGATTATGTTTTGACACCGCATTTTCTCGGGGGAGAATATGTTGCAAAAATGATAGAGCATCTTAATGTTAATGCCAAAGATTACAAAGCAGAGAAAGAAAAGCATCTTAAAACACTTAAGGAAATGGCAGAAGGAAGAAAAGAGCATCCTGATGTTGAGAGGAATTAATTTTTTTCATTCTCGTTTTCTTCCTCTTCCTCCAAACCCAAGAGAGAGACGAGGAAATCAAAAAATCTCAGAATTATCTCGAGTATAACTATGAATATGAGGTAATTTATTATATCGCCGAAAAAAGTTGTTAATTCACTGAAGTGCGCCAATACGCGTTCAACACTGAAAAATTCAGGCGTTAACAGTGCAACTGCCAAAAGCGTGAACGGAAGAAGTTTTGCCAGGTCTTTTGATAAGTCCTCTTTGTAATAAGAAGTCATTCTTACTGCGGCGACTATTGTTGCGGAAACAATCAGCAGAGTTCCGACGTCTAAATCAGTAAGAAGAATAAGAAAAAGCGTAAATACTGAAAACCAGAAAAAAATTATGAACGGCAAAATAATTATATATTCAATAAAATAAAAAAATCCTGCAGCCAGTTTTACTCCAAGAGGATGTGATGATTTGTTGTATTGATTTAAGTTAAGTCCCAGAAGATTTTTTGTTGAAATAAACCTGTAAAATTTCCATACAAAAACAGAGTAAACAACAACGAGAAGGATTATTATGAATAAATTCACGAATGACTGCGCTGACTGGGGAAGAAGTGAAATTAATTCATTGTAAACTCCTGAAAGAACTGAACTAAATTCGTTTGCCACCTCTGTTGCCATTTTTTATAAAAGCCAATACCATTTTTAAATTATTCCTACCTCATCTTAACCCTGCACAATTTTTGTTCTCTTGAATTAGTCCCGCCCAACCGCCCCGAAATTTGTGCTCACTTCGTTCGCAGGATTGATAGTTTAAGTTTTTAATAAGAAAAGTTTGAGGGGGGAGATCAGGATTTGCAAAGAGTGGTGACTTGAAATAAAATCATCAAATAAATTTAAATAGAATAATTCCTAAATTGTATAATGATTGACATAAAGCTGATAAGAGAAAAACCTGAGCTTGTCAAGGAAAACATAAAGAAAAAATCTCAGAATGGGAAGCTTGCTCTTGTTGATAAAGTTTTGCAACTTGACGATGAATGGCGAAAACTGAAAAAACGGGGCGATGACTTGCGGGCTGAAAGAAACAAGATTTCAAATGAGATAAATCAGGCGAAGAAAAAGAAAGACGAGAAAAGAGCGAAAGAGTTAATGTCTAAGGCGAAGAAAATTCCTTCTGAGATTTCTGAGATTGAAAATAAAACAGGAAATTTGCAGAAAGAAATTAATGAAATTATGATGAAAATTCCGAACATCATGCACAAAAGCGTTCCTGTCGGGAAAAGCGAGAAAGAAAATGTTGAACTGAAAAAAATCGGCAAGGCGAGAGTTCCGAAGTATGAAATTATCAATCATGCAGAACTTGCGGAGAAACTTGGCATTGCTGATTTTGATTCGGCGAGGAAAACTTCCGGGACAGGTTTTTATTTTCTTTTAGGCGATTTGGCAATTTTGCATTCTGCAATTCTTGCTTTCGCGAGGGATTTCATGATAAAGCAGGGTTTTGAGTATGTTATTCCTCCTGTGATGATAAGAAAAAATATTGTTGAGGGCGTGATGAGTTTTGAGGAGAGGGATGCGATGATGTATAAGATTCAGGACGAGGATTTGTATCTGATAGGGACTTCAGAACATTCAATGATTGGGAGATTTATGGACAAGACAATTTCAGGCAGTAAGTTGCCGATTACACTTACGAGTTATTCTTCTTGTTTCAGGAAAGAAATAGGAAGTCACGGGATTGAAGAGAAAGGGCTTTATAGACGGCATCAGTTTGAGAAGCAGGAAATGATTGTGATTTGCGAGCCGGATGAGAGTTACAAATGGTATGACAAAATGCTGAGAATTTCTGTTGAATTGTTCAGGAAACTTGAAATTCCTGTGAGAATTTTGGAAATGTGCTCTGGCGATTTGGCTGACTTGAAAGCGAAGGGATGCGATATTGAAGCATGGAGTCCAAGACAGAAAAGATATTTTGAGGTGGGAAGTTGTTCTAATTTAACAGACGCGCAGGCAAGACGGCTGAACATTAAAATTGATAGCAAAGGAAAAAGATATTTTGCGCACACCCTGAACAATACTGTTATTGCAAGTCCGAGGATTTTGATTGCAATTCTTGAGAATTTTCAGCAAAAAGACGGGAGCGTGAAAATTCCAAAAGCGCTGTGGAAATATACATGCGGGAAGAAAGTTATCGGCGGGAAGAAAGGGAAGAAGAAAAAGTAATTGAGTAAGTTTTAAAAACAAATTTCTTCATTATTATTTTATGCCTACGTGGTCTAACGGCTATGACACTAGCCTGTCGCTGGTAAGGAAACCCAGGTTTCCTTGACCGTCAACCTTCCTGAGATTGGCTCAGGGCTGATTGATGAACAGCAGAACGCTGGTGACCCGGGTTCGACTCCCGGCGTGGGCGTTATTTTAAAGATGGTTGAACATAATAAATTAGTGTTGCTTAATGAAACAATAAATGCATTGCAAATGAGTTTAGAAGATTTGCTTGCTTTTGCCAAAAGAACTAAGGAGGATGCTATTGCCTCTCCCGG
>JBDRNS010000020.1:0-108292 GCA_043810865.1 archaeon
GCGAATATCAATGCAAATCACTGGGACAGGCATGTGAGATTGTGAACAAAGGAACGAACGAAGAGAAATGCACATGGGTAAACAGGAACGATGTAAATCCTCCTGTGATGGAAGCATGGAGAGATGCATTAATTGACAGCAATTATAATTATGTTCATAATGATGCTATCTTACCTCCTGACAGAGGGGTTAAAGTTTTGCTGAACGGCGGAGAAATACCTGCTTTCACGCCTTTGCAATTCGGAGTAAAATTAAATGAAATTGCAACATGCAAGATTGATGCACTGAGAAAAGACAGCTTTGAGGAAATGAGTTTCTATATGAGCAGCGGAATTGCAAAATACAATCATAGTTACAGTTTAATTCTTCCGAATGTTGAAGAAGAAGGAATACAAATTCAGAATGACGGAACTTTTGAAGCATATGTGAGATGTCAGGATGCAAACGGAAATGAAAATATCGGAAATTTTGTTTTCAAATATCAGGTGCAGAGAGGGCCTGATACAACTGCTCCGTTAATTGTTTCGACAAGTATTCCAAACAATGAAGCGCCAATTTCATTCGGACAGGTTGAATTCCCTGCAGAAATTTATTTGAACGAGCCAGTTACACAGTGTAGATGGAGCCACAGCGACAGAGGAATTGACACAATGGAAGAAACAATGGATTGTTCAAAAGCAAGCAGAGCAACAGATGCAAACGCGCAGGGCTTGTATACATGCAAAACAACTCTTACAGGATTAAAAGACAGATTTAACAATGAATTTTATTTCAGATGCGAGGACAAATCCGGAAATGTAAATCAGGAGTCAGAGAAAGTTGTTTTAGTTGGAACGCAGCCATTGGTGATTAGTTCTGCATCTCCCGACGGAATTACAATAAAGGATTCAACAAGTGTTGTAAAAGTTACATTGGAAGTTGAAACATCTGCCGGCTATGATGAAGGAGCAGCAACATGCTATTTCAGCGACACGGGAAATGAAAATGATTATGTTGCATTCCTTAACACCGACTCATATCAGCATTCACAAGAGTTGCATTTATCTCCGGAAGTTTACACATCTTACATCTTGTGCAGGGACTTGGGAGGAAATACTGACAACAGGACATTAGAATTTACAGTTGAATCAGACAATGAAAGTCCAAAAGTTGCAAGAGCATACAAGGAAGAAAATTATTTGAAGCTAATCACTAATGAAAATGCGCAGTGCGTTTATGACACGACTGACTGCAATTACCTGTTTGACGACGGAACAAAAGCAACAACTGTGAACGGGGTAAATCATTTCATAAACTGGGATTCAAAAATTAATCTTTATGTAAAGTGCATGGATGATTTCGGAAACCAGCCGAATCCGGACGAGTGCAGCATAATTGCAAGAGCGACTGATTAAAAAAATACGCTCACTTTTAATTTGCACTTCATGAATGAACTGCTTCGCATCAGAACAAGTTCATGGTGCTTCACTAAAAAGAGTTAATACAATAAAAATTTCTATAATGCTCTAATCTCACTCCTATAAAATTTTCTGTTAAAATTTAAAATCAATCTCGAGCGGGGCAAATTTTAGAGAGGGCGGGCGTGGCTAATTTAAAAGAAAAATATTCAAAGCGAGCGGAACGAAGTGGAGCGAGCAAGTTAGAACAATAGTTGAAAGGAGAGAGTATTAATTTTTAAACAACATTTATAAGTTCTAATTTTTTATTTTAGTTATGAATGCAAAAAGAGTTTCGCGGGCTCACTCGTTTTCCCCGCATGCTCAGAAAAGAGGGCAGATTAAATTATCATTCGGAATGATTTTTTCCATAATTCTTATTGTATTGTTTATATCGTTCGCATTTTATGCAATCGGAAAATTTTTTGACGTGCAAAATTCTGTGCAGGTTGGAAAATTCAGCAATGATTTGCAAAATGATGTTGACAAATTGTGGAAGGGCTCGCAGGGAAGCCAGGAACAGGAATATCTTCTCCCGACAAAAATAAAATATGTCTGCTTTGTGGATTATGGAATTAACGACGGTGCAAGAGGGGCGAACAGGGATTTTTACAGCGAATATGAAAGAATTTATGAAAATGAAAACATGTTTTTTTATCCTTTTGGTTCTTCAGAGGGTTCGGATTTTGTTGAAATAAAACATCTTAGCATTGAAAAAATAACTGAAACAAATAATCCTTTGTGCTTTGAAAATTTGAAAGGAAAAGTTGCATTAACGATAAAAAAAGATTTTGGCGAGGCGCTGGTTACAATACAATAAAATGAAAAAGGGCTTGGAAATGTCTTTTGCATGGCTTTTTGCGATTATAACAGGAGTGATTATTTTACTTATTGCAATTTATGCTTCGACAAGAGTAATTCAGACAGAACAAACCGCGGTGGACGCGCAGACAGCGAAGGAAATCGGAGTTATTCTCAATCCTCTTGAAACCGGTTTTGAAACGGGAAAAACAACATCAATTGCCCTGCCGACAGAAACAAGAATTTACAACAGATGCAATAATGAAAATTATTTCGGGGAACAGATAATAAAAATTTCGCAGAGAAGTTTCAACAAGTGGACAGACACAAACATAGATGTAAGTTTCCGTAACAAGTATATTTTTTCTGACAATTACACAGAAGGCGAAAAGTTTTTTGTTTTTTCAAAGCCGTTTGAATTTCCGTTCAAAGTTTCTGATGTAATCTACCTGACTTCCTCGCAAAAAAAATACTGCTTCAAGGGCTTTGGAGAAGAAGAACAGGACATAAGAGAAGAACTCTCAAATCTTAATCAGGAAAATATTGCCATTGAACAATGTCCTGCCGACGCTGTTGAAGTTTGTTTCAATGATGAAAGTTGCGAGATTTATGTAAACTGGAATTCAAGATATGTTGAAAAAAATAATGAAATAATGGATTTTGATGACACAGCACTGATGTATGCTGCTGTTTTTTCTGACAAAGAAACTTATGACTGTCATGTTGAACGGCTAATGCAAAGAACAGAACAACTCCTGAATATTTACATTGAAAAAGAAAACTTTGTTGCAAGAGAAGGATGCAATTCAAATCTGGGGGCTGATTTAGCCCTGTTAAAAGACGGCGTGAGCGCGGAAAGTTTCAACATTGTAACATTATCAAACAGAGCAGATGAAATAAAAGACAGCAATGATGTTGCTTCGTGCAAACTTTGGTAAAATGAAAAATAAAAATGCGCAGTTGAAAATTCAGCAGATGGCGTTTATGCTTATGGCAGTAACGTTGTTTTTTGTTTTAGTTGGAATGTTTATGCTTGCAATTTATCTTTCAAATTTAAAAGAGTCGGCATCGGTTCTCGAAGAGAAAAACGCGCTGCTTCTTGTTACAAAACTTGCGAACTCTCCTGAATTTTCCTGCGGAGAGGCATTCGGGAACAGAAGAATAAGCTGTATTGATGCAGACAAAGTCATGATGCTTAAAAAAAGTTCAGATGTTTATTCTGATTTTTGGGGAGTTGAAAACATAGAAATAAGAAAAACATTTCCCGCTGAAAGTGAAGTTGAATGCACGCTGAATAATTATCCTGAATGCAATTTGATAAAAATCGGAGAAGGAGAGATAAATTCAGAATATTCAAACTTTGTTGCACTTTGTCATAAAGAAAATATTGATGAAAATACAGAGGATAAATGTGAAATCGGAAAATTGATGGTGGGTTATAATGAGAAATAAAAATAAATTTGGGCAGGAAGAAATGGTTGGGTTTGCATTAATCATAATTATAGTTGCAGTTATTCTTTTGGTTTTTCTTAGTTTTTCGCTGAGAAATCCGCAAAAAGAAATTGTTGAAAGTTATGAAGTTGAGAATTATATACAATCATTTTTGCAGTATACAACTGAATGCAGAGTTGATTCAGAATTGCTTTCTGTACAGGATTTGATTTTTGCCTGTGTAAATGAGAGAAATTGCGAGAATGAAGGTTATAGCTGTAATGTTTTGAATTCTGTGCTGAGTGAAATTAATGTTGAAAACTGGAAGACAGGAGAAGACAGGCCTGTGAGAGGTTATTCACTGAATATTACTTCTGAAGGAGAGAATATTGTGAATTTGAATGAAGGCGAGAGAACAGGGAATTCAAAAGGAAGCGAGCAAATTCTGCCAAGAGATGTTTTTGTAGTGTTTAACGCATATTATTAGGCACTACTAAATCTTTATGTGGATTGTTACAGAGTCAGTAGTTAATTCGGGCTTATGCCTTGTTCTGTTCTTGGTTTTTTCTTTTGTAAATTCAACGAAACCGAATCTTTCAAGCAGAGAAATGTCTTTCTTGACTGACTTGAAATCCCTTCCAAGAATCTTTGCAAGTTCATAAATAGAGCCGGGCTTTTGGGTTTTTATTGCGTTTAGCATGCGCGCCTTTTCATTGCTTAATAATCGTCTTAAAGCAGAAATTCCTGAGAAATCGTAGCTATCTTTTGAAACATTTGTTTTCTTGAAAATTGAGAATGTTCCTTTAGATTCTTTTATAATTATTTCTCTTATTTTTTGAGCCATTTTATATCTGGTATAATAAAACCCCTATAGTTTATAATCTTTTCGATAATAGGGGTTTTTTATTGACATATATTATAAGCATTAATAAGATTTATGAATTTATATTATATTAATTATGTAATAGTATCATAACCCTTATAAATAAAATATAGAAAACAAGGGTTTTTACAGAAGAGTGAATGAAATTACAGCCAAAGCTTTTTAAAGAAATTTGATTTTAGGATAAAGCACCATAAGGTGTTCTAATAGGGGATTAAGAGTAAATAAATCATACTCATCAACAAGGCAGTTTTACCCTATAGCTATCTTGTTGGGAGAGTTGTCATAGACAACATGTTCATACAGATGAAAGGAGGTTAAGAGATTAGAGAAAAATGATAAATTTTAAAAAAATATCGGCAATAACAAGTAGCGTTTTGATGGTTGGTATGACTATGGGAGTTGCTGCTGCTGCAAATTTTCCGGCACCTTTTGTTGTTGGAGGAAGTGCAGACGTAGCAGTTGTCTATGGTACCGGCTCCGGTGTTTCTGTTCTTGACGCAATTGAGGCAGGAAATATCCAGGCAAATTTGCAGTCATATATGACAGGAACAAGCGGAGGAGCAAGCACAAGCACAAGTGGTGAAATAGTTTCATTGGATACAAGCTCATCAAGAATATGGCTTAACACATCCTTGAATACTGCAAAATCAACGCTGACGAAGACAGATTTGCCAACAGTCCTGGCTGATTATACCTTTGAAGGTTCTTCTAGTTCCAAATTGACTTCAACAATAAAGCTTATTGCAGGAAACACAGCAACAAACCCTGGAAGCGCAAATACAGGAACGGTTGTTTTCTTGAAACAGCCAAGAAGCAGTGACGACCCTGTATTCGGAATAAGCATGGGAACTGGTGCTTCAAGCTATCCTTTATACAACGCTTCGGCAACAATGAGTGCAATAAACTTCACTCACGCTGATTCAGAAGGAGAGGACATAGTCCTTTTTGGGCAAACATTCACAATTTCCTCTGATACAGACACTACTGACTTGGTATTGCTTAAAGAGTCCCAGAAATTTGACTTGTCAAGCGATGCACCAAGTGTAAGTGTTACAATTGGAGACGCCGAGTATACTGTTGAGTTGATATCTGCATCTGACACTGCTGCAACTGTTAAAGTTACAGATAGTGCGGGAGTAGGTGAAACCAAGGAAATTAATGAGGCAGATTCCAAGAAAGTTAACGGAATACAGATTGCTGTAAAGACCGCTGATGAGACAAACTTGAAGCTATCTGCAAGTGTAATTGCAGGAGCCCAGAAGTTGACTCTTACAAGCGGTTCAGCGGTTACAGAAGGAGACAGTTCAGACCCTATTGACGGGACAACTGTATATATTATCGGAGGAACAGGCGCTGCAACAGAAATTGCTATTTCTGTTTACAGGCCAGATTCCAGCACTGACGCAATCCTTCCCGGAGAGTCATTTGTAGACCCTGTATTTGGAAGCTTCAAAGTGGACTTTGCAGGTTTAAGCAACCCTGAAGATAGTACAACAAGAGACACAATCACTGTTGGAAATTCAGGAGATGATACCATGTCTGTAACTTTCACGGACAGTGAAGGAAATGTAAAAACAGTGGACTTTGTGCACAATGCAACCGCAGGAACTCCAAATGACAATGCCATAAACACATTGCCTAACCTGAGATTGGCTGATGACAGCAATTACTCTATCTATCCTTATGAGGGCGCAAACCTTACAGAGGATGATTACACCTTTGTTGGAAATGAAGATTTCGGACACTTGATTCAGGTAACCCAGATTTACAACAATACAGGAACAGATTACACCAAAGATGAGGTAAAGTTCCAGGATGTGATGAGTGGAGAAATCTATGCGTCAACATTCACCGCAGAGCGTACAGGAACTGTAAGCATTGACGGAAAACAATACACTGTCAGCTTCTTTGGAAGCGGAGACGGAGGAAGCGTAACGTTGAAATACCCAACAAGTGATTCGGCAGACGCAAACACATGGGTTATGTATCCAACAATTGAGACAAAGAATGGCGCATTGATTTTATTCTATGAGCCATTATGGCTTAATTTGAGTAGTGTCAATGGAACAACGGGAAATGTAAGTGGAACAGGAGATGCAAGCCCTGTAATCAATTTCCCTGACGGGGATGGATACACGGGTGCAACCATGACATATGGTGCTGGAAGTAACGCCACTGTAGGAAACTGGACAATGAGTGGGGCAGGAACAGAGGTTCTCATGACTGGTGAAATTGATACGACTACTGCTGCGCATATGACTGCAAATGCGACAATTGGCCAGCTAACATATGTTTTCAGAGGAGATGGATCAATTAACTCTACATGGTTATACCTTCAGAACCCTGAAAGCACAGCTGTCATAAACAACACAGGATTGTTGATTATCCATCCAAAGAACGACCAGAGCAGATATGAGGCAATCTTTGTGGATATAGAATCTTCAACTGCCGGAACAAGCACAGACGGGATTGGTGTTAATGACATACTATTCAGTGGTCAGGAATACCACGATTCTGCAACCCTTGCAAGCGACAGTGACTTTACAAAAGATGTGGATTGGTTTGGAGCTATTACAACGAAAGATGCAAGTGACTCGGATCAGAAGAAAGCCACAATAAACCTTCCAAAGGAGCAGGTATATGCACAATTGTATCTTGGTGCTGCTGACTCAAGTGTTACATCATCTACAACAGCTACTGGAACAACACAGCTTGGTGATGTTGTTGTAAAGGACAGTGAAGTTGCATCTGTAAGTTCAAAGAACTTGGTTGTTGTTGGAGGAAGCTGCATAAACAGCGTTGCTGCTACCGTATTGGGAGGAGCATACTGCGGAGCAGGTTTCACAGAGCAGACAGGTGTTGGTTCAGGACAATTCTTGATCCAAAGCTTTGCTGATGAATACACTACCGGAAAGGTTGCACTGCTTGTTGCAGGTTACGATGCTTCAGACACTGTTAATGCTGCTAAGTATTTGAGAACAAATACTGTTGATACAGCTGATGGTATGAAGTATAAAGGAACATCTTCAACAAGTGCTGAACTTGTAACAGAAACAGCTTAAGTCAAAGATAATTTTTTCTTTCTTTTTCTTTTTTGTTTTTTAACATCTAGTGAGAACTTTAGAAAATTTTAAAAAAAGATTTGCACAAGAATACAGATGAGGAAAATACTTTCAAAGCGCGATGGGGAAAAAGACACGAGGAGGAAACAATTGTTCCTGGGATTTTTCCTTATATTCATAATGTTCTTCAGCGTCGTGGGATATTCTTTTCAGGGAACTGTAAGTGAACAGGAGGATGAAAAACAAGTTGCAAGTTATAACGGATTTAATTTTGCAGAACAAAATGGTTTTTGGATTTTGGAAAAAGACGGCAGGAATTTTATTTTCAGCAACAACCCTAATGAAGTTTCCAGAATAAATGCAGAGTTAGATTCATTGGATAATTATGAAGGAAAAATATTACATATTTATTCTGAAGATGCAAAATCAGAATCAGAAATTAGTGTTAATTTAATCCAGATAACAGATAGCATTCAAAGTGTGGATTCTGAGAGTGAAATAAATTGTCAGGAAAATTCAATAATAATAAAAGAAAGCGAAAGCAGTGAGATAAAACAGGAAGGAAAATGTGTCTTCATACAAGGAAGAAAAGACGAGTTAGTTGATATTTCTGATGAATTTTTATTCAAAATACTGGGGATTGCATAGAAAAGATTAAAAACACCTAACGATAATTTTTAAAATGGCTGAAAAGAGAAAAAGAAAAACTGAAAAAAAGGGAAAGAGAAAAGAAGTTGTGGAATTTTTCAAGGTTGAGAAAAAGGGGAAAGAGAAAATTGTTAAGGCAAAGGGAAGCGAAATTGTCGAGGACACACCGAGCAAAAAGCAGATGAAAGACAACAATAAAATGATATTAAAAGTATTGTTAACAATAGGTTTTTTGATAGTTGTCTTTCTTGCAGTTTATTTTTTCATGAGCAGTTTAAGGCATTTTGATTATCAGGGAGTGAGATTTGACATCATAAATGAAGGAAATCTTGTTTTCTACAAGACATCTTTTCCAGTGATGTATGAAGGAGAAGAAGCTGTCTACAGCATTTTTTTAAGAAATAATCCTCATGAACTTGAAAAAATAAATTTCAGCGGGGAATTAAACCTCATGGAAAATGTTGTGGTTAACGCATCTGAAAATCTTTACTGCGACGGGGACGGAACTATTGCAATTGCAAACATGGCGAAACTCGGAATATTTGGAATCAAGATGGTGAAAGACAACAGTGTATCGTGTGATGCTGACGGAAGATATATGTATCTTAACATTAAAGAAGCAGATGAATCAGGCATAGAGCAATACGGGCCTTCATGTTATAACTTAAATGTCAATAATTGCGAGGTTATTGAAGTTACAGAGAAATTCATGGTGGAAAGTTTCATAGAATTGGAGAAGATAAAAAATTAATTCTTTCTTTTTAACAAAATATAAAATACCACCACGATTAATACAAAAAATATCATCAGTATATCAATTTCCCTTACTATGAAGTCATAATTGTTATTGAAGAAATAGCCGACGAAAATCAGAACAGCTGTCCAGATTCCCGCACCAAGAGACGTGAAGAAAATAAATTTTGGAAAGTTCATTCTTGAAAATCCTGCGGGGAGAGAAATCAGCTGCCTGACGCCGGGAATCAAACGTCCGGTAAAGGTTGTTATGTCTCCGTGTTTCTTAAAATAATCATCATAATGTTTTAGTTTTGTTCTGCTCAGGAAGAGAAATTTTCCGTATTTGTCGACGAGAAATTCCACGCCAAATCTCCCGACAAATAATGCAATTGCATAATTTATTGTCGCTCCAAGCAAACTTCCAAGCAAGCCGGCAAGAAAAACCGGCAGGAAATTCATTTCTCCCTGTGCTATTAAAACGCCTGCAGGAATCAATATTACTTCGCTGGGAAAAGGGAAAAAAGAACTTTCAACAGTCATGCCTATAAAAATTCCAAGATAGCCCGTCTTGTTTATTGCAAGCACAAGATAATTAACAAACTGAAGAAATACCTCAAACATTTTATTTTTTCGATTTTGTTTTTTTGTAAAGGAATTTTAAATCAGAGTAAATTGGAATTTCTTTTATTTTGAATATTTTAACTCCTGAAAACCAGATTCCTGCGACGAATATCGTGCTCATGAAATACCATAATATTTTGTGCGTCAGTATAAATCCCGGGAGCCCTTCGAGAAAAATTAAACTTAGAATTATTATTCTTATTACATTTATTGCAAGAAGAGAAACGAATGAGAAAACAAGAAGATTTATTCTCTTTTTTGGATTTATTCTCGGTGTTGAAAGATTAAGTATAAGCAGAAGATAATATGCAGAGCCGGCGATGCATGCTTTTATCAGTTCTATCGGAAAAAGTCCATTAACAAGAATAACATTTTTTATCAGAAATGTTTCATAAAACAATCCCAGAACAAAATAGACAGGATAAACAGTTAACGGTGTGAAAATAAAATAAAAAATCCACAGGTTCGGCAAAGCGACAAGAACAAGAAGGAAATATCTGATAGAAATATCTCTCAAATCCGTTATTTCGTTCATTTATCAAACAGTAAAAATGTATTTAAATAGTTTAACACATTTGTTGGAATGAAAAGGGGAGAAATATTTTTTATTATTTTTATTGCTGTTTTGGGACTTGCAAGTTTTTATTTTGACGCTGAAATTGTCAAATTTATTTCAGAATTAAGAAATATTTTTCTTGATGAATTCTTTTTGGGAATAACTTTTGTGAGTTCTGAGATAATAATTTTCTTTTTTTTGACAAGCTTGTTTTTGTGGCAGGAAAGAAAAAGAAAATGGATTTTGCCGTTATGGCTTACTCTTTTTCTTTCTGTTATTACAAGTTTTTTACTGAAGATATCATTTCATCGCCTCAGGCCTTTTCAAATAGGAATCACAGAGATACACCAGTTGCTTGAAAGCAGCAGTTATTTGGTTTGGAATTTTTCATTTCCCTCTTTCCAGTCAATGCTCGGGTTTTGCGCAATTCCGATTTTATCCAGGGAATTTCCCAGATTCAAATATGTCTGGATTGCTTTTGCATTTATGATTGCTTTTTCAAGAGTTTACTTTGGACTGCATTTTTTAAGCGATGCAATTGCAGGAGGATTAATAGGATATTTAATCGGATTTATTATTGTAAGGAAAGAAAAAGAAAATAAATTCTGGGAGAAAGTTTACAGGAAGTTTTTTAGAAGGTGAATTATTTCCTGAACAATCTTATAACTATGTAGATTATTCCTGCTACAAGAAGAACATTAAGCAATGCTACGAACCAGAAATATCCGCCGTTTCCGCCGAGGATTGAGTTTCCTGTCAAGCCGCTGAACAATCCTGAATTTCCTTCAATCATAACTGAAACCGGCTGGGTCATTACAATCTTATTATTTCCTGAAACAACTTCAACATTGAATTTCTGTTCGCCTGAAGCATCTTCCTTTACATTAAGAGTTACAAAGACGTCCTTTGATTCTCCTGCATTAAGGGAGAAAGATGAATTGTCAAGTGTTGCTGAAGTTGCCCATAATGAATAACCTGTTGCGCTAAGAACATAATTTGCTGTTCTTGTTCCTGAGTTTTTAACTGTTGTCATGACTGTCAACGGCTCTCCTGCTTTTCCGCCTGATGCAATGTTTGCTGTAACTGTTGCTTCGCCGACTACTTCACAGTTTCCTGCAACGCTCAATGAAACAGTGTAACTTGAATCATCATTTGCAATTTCAAACAAGTCATCATCTTCATCATATACTTCAAAAAGTATGTTGTATGATTTTTCATCCAAGTCAGAAGGGACTGTGAATGTGAAGCTCAAATCAGCAGCGTTGTCAAAATCGCTTATGTCTTCCAAGTCAATTCTTTCATCAACTATTCCCAAATCAAGGTTGTTTACAAGAATGTAAGCATTTTCCAGTTTTTCATCGCCGATGTTCCAGACATCTGCTGTTACTGTAACTTCTGCTGAACACTGAACTGCTGTGTTTGGATATTGAATGTTATCAAGAATTATTGCATTTTCAGATTGCATGTTTACAGGCGTCTCAACATATCCGCATGTTTTTGCATCAGCATTTTCCTCATCTTCTCCTGTTGCAATAAGATAAGCAACAATATCTCCTGCTGCAAGCTTGTCTATTTTTTCATCGAGTTTAAGCTGAATATTTACATCCTGGTCGTCTCCGCCTTCAAGGTCAAAGTCCTTTTCTGTGTCATCAATTATCCACTTGTTTGTGTCTCTGTCGAACAATCCCCACTGAACTTCTATGTTCTTCATTTCAAAATCGCTGTCTCCGTTGTATTCAACATTTGATTCAATATTAACCAAGTCCAAAAGATACCATTCATCATCTTCTCCGTAACCTGTTTCAACAGATAAGTCAAGAGAATCAATTGTTAACTGACTGTTTGGGTCCCCGTCTGTAAAGCAAGATATTACTTCTGTAGGAACCAAGTCGCCTGAAACTTTTAGGTTCTTTATGCTAAATGTGTCTGTTGTGAGAGCAGCATTGTAGCCATATATTTTTATTGTAAGGACTTCTGTAGCGGCAGCTGAAACTTTAAGTCCTGCTAAAGATTTTGATGCACTTGTAGTAGATGAAACGCCTGTTGCAACATCTGAAGCATAATTATCTGCAGAAGTTCTTATTGCAAAATTCATTCCATCAGCATCAGTTGTAATAGTATCAAAGCTTATAGAATTAACAACATAATTGAATCCTGTGTTAGGTGTGATTGTAACTTGAAAATATGCATCTCCTGTAACTGCTGCCGTAGCATTAGTTGCTGTAATACCATCAGTTCCAAGAACAGCACCTACCCAACTGGTGTCTATAGTCGCACCATTAGCAGCAACATCAAATTTACTTATTGCAGAAGTTGTTGGATCGCTAACACCAGGTCCTGCTGTAAAAGAACCTGCAACAACATTAGCATTAATTCCTGTATCTGCAGAAACACTAGTTTGAGTTGCAGCAGTAGTATTCAAACTCCAAGTTGCCAATGTGGCAGCACTGACTGCGCTGGCAAAAAATACAAGAGCAAAAATGCTCAACACCAACGGCAAGATTATTTTGCTTTTCATGTGTAATCATTCCGCAGTTACTATGGTTTATAAAGATTTCTGTTTTTGAAAATATAATTTGATTTGATTGGTTTTTGAGGATAGTATGAGAAAAATTACCTGCTCACCAAAACCAAGATAAATCTCTAACGAGATTTAGTATCGGCGTTCGCTCGGATTGATTATTGAATTTTAATGTAAGAGAATTTTTAGCGGGGAGATTGGGTAACTAAGAATTAACTATGAATTGAATATGAGATTATCAGTTATTCATTAAATATCACAGATGAAACGGGTGCAAATCTTCTAAAGAAAGTTTTACAGGACAATTAATCTTTTTCTTCCCTTAATCGCATAAGTTCTTTCTCGTCTTCAACTATTCTTCTCTTCATTTCCTCAATCTTCTTGTCTTTCTCGCTCGTCTTGCCTTTGTTTTTTATTCTTGCTATTTCCTCTTTTGCTTCTTTAATTCTTCTCTGAGCATCCCTTATTTCATCGTCATCACCCATTGTTTTTTCAACATTTGATGATTTTTTCTGAGGAGCATTAGAGGGCTTAAATGAAGGCATCATTGAAAAAGAATGTCTGCGTTTTGCAATAACAACTCCGGCTGTGAATAAAATTGCCAGAATAAAAATTGCTGTAAGAACATAATGGAACAGCTTGTTTGACAGGAATTCCTTGCTGTTTGAAATAACGCTTCCTATTATATTAGGGTTTGTTTCATTTTCATTTACAGTTTCTTCCTGAGTCACTTCTTCTAAATCAGCAGAGTTCTGAACTTCTTCGTCCACAGGTTCATTTGTTTCTGCATCTTCTGTTTCTGTGTCCAGCAAAGTTTCCGGATTTTCTGTCTCAGAATCATGATTCATTTGTGCTTCTATCTCTTTTTGCTTAAGATACCATTCAGGATAAGCTTCAATATAAATTGGCTCTCCTGCAGGAAATCCCTCTTCAAATTTTTTATATACAAGAATAGTGTTTTCTTCCTTTACCCACACTTTTAAAATAAAACTGCTTTCTTCAGAAGAAAGAGTGAAAGAAACATTTCCTAATTCCCCTGAGTCGCCGTAAAAGCTATTAATATAATTGTCAGCTGTTTCTGATATTTTTTCTGCACGGACTGTAACATCATAATTTGGAAGTGCTTTGACATTTATTTGTGTGTCTGTTGCGGAGACAGCGACTGAAAGCAGGACTAACACTAAAAGAACTGAATATATCATTCCTCTTTTCATTTAATTAAAATAGAATAATAGTTTATAAATTTTACTCACTCAAAAAATTTATAAACGCGAATGTATATTTTACAGTATATAAAATGGTGCTGAAAGCGAGGGAGAATGTTCTTGGTGCATGGGCATTTCTTATAGGAGTCGTGCTGGCGATTATCATCGGGCTTTCGACGAGCTTGATTCCAATTCCTGCACTGACAACATACAGCAAGCAGATTTATGCAATACTTGTATTAATAGGAATTTTAGTCGGATTCCTTAATGTTACGGGACGAGACAGCCAAACATTCTTAATTGCCGGCGCAGTTTTAGTTATTGTTGCAAGGTTCGGAATGGATAGTGTTACCGGCTCTCTTATTGGATTAGGTGTTGGCGACGCTGTGTCTTCTGTATTCGGCGCGCTGCTTTCGCTGTTTGCTCCGGCGACAATCATTGTAGCATTAAAAACAGTTTTCTCAATCGCGAAGGTTTAAATGGCAAGAATAAAATGTTTTTTTGGAATGCACAAGTGGGTGAAATTCATGGGGCCGAGAAATGAAGGCGGAGGAAAATTTTCTCAGAAATATAAATGCGTAATGTGCGGGAAGATAAAAGAAGAAATAAAATAATCAGTCGAACTTTGTTGACTTTTCTTTCTTTTCAATAATTTCCTTGTGGATTTTTGCGAAAGACGGCGTTACTATAACAATGTTCTCGCCGAATCCTGCAATGCTTCCTTCAAGAGCATCTGTTGTCTTTTTTATTTTTGAAACAGCTCTCTTCAGTTCAATCGGGTCTTTCTGCTTCAGAATTTTTATGTCAATAACTGCAATGGTGTATCCTTCCCTGAGAGAATTAAGAATGTCGTTAACGTCATCATACTGCTTGAGGACAAAAAGTTTAACGAGAACTTTTCTCTCTTTTTTCTCCTGTCCCACGTCAATTTCAATATAGTCCTCATCGCCAAGTTCAGATGAATTTGAGAATGCTTTTTTTATTCTGTCAAAAACCATATCCTCTTTATTATTGAGATATTTATAAATATTTCGCAACTTTTTTGTAATTTATTTTTTGAAAACTTCTTCTCTTAATTTGTCAAGTTTTTTTGACAAAAGCTCTTCCTGTTTGTTCATAGAATCTGCCCTCATTTCGAGAATTTTTGTTTTTTCCTGCAACTCGCCCTTTATTTTTTCTTTGTCTGTTTTTAACATAACCTGCCCGATAATTTTGAAAACATCGTCTTTTGTTTTCTCAATTTCTCTCAGCGCTGACTGGGTTTCAGAGAGTTCTGCTTCAAAGGACTGCCTTTGCATGGCTATATTCTGGATATTATGCTCCAAAATTTGCATTTCCCTTATTTTTTCATCCTGACTCATTTTAGAATAAGTTAAATTGCTTTAACTTTTTTGATTTTTGTTCTCGGCTTGTAGAAAATTTTGCTTCCGCAGTAAGGACATGTAAATCTCTTGTCCAGATTGCTGCTTGCAATTTTTTTCTCGCACTTGAAGCATTTGTATGAAGTCATTTTATTATTTTGGTTGTTTTGTTTATAAATTTATTCGAGATGATAAGCATGGGACGCGAATTTTTTTTTGCATTTTGAGCAATTCCAAATTCCTTTTGAAACCCTCTTTATTCCTGATTTTTCACAGAAAGGGCATTTCTGCTTTATTCGCTGTTTTTTTTCGACGTTAACTAAAGCGGCACGAACTGTTTTTCCGTATCTGGCTCCAAAACGTCCTGCTGATTTTGATTTTTTTGATTTTGATGGCATTTTAATAAGTATAGATTGAGAAAAGTATTTTTAAAATGTTCTGTTGTTAAATTGTGCTCACTTCGTTCGCAATTGATGAAAATTGCTAATAATAAATTCTCGTTATTCTGGTAATTTATCTTTTTTCTGTTAATAATCTTTCATAAATTTGGGAGTGAAACCGGCGGGTAATTTTTAATTTAGATTTTTTAATGAATATAATCATGTTTTTAACAAGACATAGTTATTCCTCAATTTTGCCGGCGAGCAAAATCTATTGGTTTTTTTCTAGGGACGCATATCCCGAAAGAATGACCATAGACGTTGCCATCCCAGTTGACGCCAACAACAACCATCCTGTCGACAAAGATCCAGTAACTATACAAGGCAGATACTCTCTGAATTGGCCCTTTTCCTTCGCTAATCTCTAATCCATAAATAGATGGTTTGGATTTGAACTTAGTAGAAATTTCTGCAAGTTTTTCAGCTCCTTCCTCGCCGTAACTTGCAATCATAAAGCCGTCTCTTCCCAAAGAATCGTGATTATGTTCTCCCAAATTATAGGTTCCTTTTCTTGCAAAATTTACTCCATTACCAAATATAACTCCCAGGTTTTCTTTTCCGTCTAATAACATCTCTTCAAGCTCATTTTTATTTAATGGCTGACTTAATCCCACTGCTTCTGAATCATGAACAACATAGACACCTTCAGAAGTCCAAAGATTTCTATTGAAAACCCAAAGCCATCTGTTTCCCATAATATCTCTAATGTTTTGGAATTCTGGTTCGTCATTAACTTGAGGAACACAATAAGCAGAATGAAACAAAGAAGCCACTTGTTCTCCTGTCGGAATTTGCAATCCTGAATCCAAAATTTGTTTTCCTATGTTTGCATAAGTTCCAGGACCTATAGAAGGATAAGCAAAAGCTATTTCTCCTTCTTCATGAGGAACATAAACTTTTGTCATTCCTCTTTCAATTCTTGGAATTTGACTTGTGTTTGTTTTTGGAATTGTTTTCATGATTTTTTCTAAAATCAATGCCTTATAAATATTCATATTCCGCCAAAATAAAATGAGGCTGCCCGGATTTGAACCGGGGTCGAGAGGTCCCAAACCTCTAAGGCTACCAGGCTACCCCACAGCCTCATTGAAAAAACAGCTAAAGTAAATTTATAAAACTATTTTTTCTTCTTTTCGGGAGCTGTCGGAGCAGTTGGAGTTGACGGCGCAGGAGTTGCAGCAGCTTGTTCAGCTTCCTTCGCTGCCTGTTCCTGTTTCAATACCGCTTCCTGTTTTTTCTTTATTTCAGAGAAAAATTCGTCGAGGTTCTTTTTTTTCTCGGGAGAAGTTTCTGTTTTTTCTTCGGAAATTTCCTTGTCGTATTTTCCTTCATCAATTTCTTTCTCAATTTCTTTAGGAGATTTATTTTCAATCAGAATTCCCAAACTTCCGCAAGTTCCGACGACAGATTTTACCGCTGCTTTTAGATTTTTGGAAAGCATGTTTGGAAATTTCGCTTTTGCGACGGAGATTATCTGCTCTATTGAGGCATTTGCTGATTTGATTTTTTCGTGCGCTCCTGAGCCCTTTTCAATTCCAAGTTCTTTTTTTAATAATCCTGAGACAGGTGGAGAGAAAACTTTTACTTCAAAGTCCCTTGTCGTGGAATCCACGGAAAGTTCAACAGGAACTTTAAGTCCCTTGAAACCTTTTGTCGCTTCGTTAACTTTTTGAATTACCTGGTTAATATTCAATCCGACAGGACCGAGCTTCTGACTAAGAGAAGGGCCTGGAGCCATATTTCCGCCGTCTGCCAAAATTTTAATTATCATTTTAAAAATTTTTTGAATTTATTTTATTCATCATCATCTTCCTCGTCTTCACGCCTTATGACTTTAACGTTATCTAATTTTACTGTCACGGGAAATGAAACAGCTGCGCCGAGCAAACTTACTGTAACTTCTTCTTTCTGCTTGTCAATTCTTAAAACTTTTGCCTTTTCTCCCTTGAATGTCGCACCAATCATCTCCACTATATCTCCATCCTGGATTGAAATATTAACAACAGACGGCTGAATCATATCTTTTATTTCTTCGTAAGTTATTGTTTTGCCGATGATGCCCTTAACATAAGGAAGATTGAAAACTGACTCTTCTGCTGACTCTCTGTCTTCTGCCTCGAGAAGAAGGTAACCCCGCAGTCCGTGAGGACGCGAAACAGAAAAAACATTCAGATTTTTTTTCTCTGCTCTTTCAGCAATCATGTCCAGCGCTTTCTCTTCTTTGTTCGTAATTACTTTTATGATAAAAATCATTTTGTTTTATTTTTTATTTTTAATTTAGTTTTTAAATTTGCTCCGCTACGTCCTAAAAATTGTAGGAGTAGTAATGATATAAAAAAATAATGGTTTATAAAATTTTGGATTTAATAATCTTGAATTGGCACTGGAGACCAAACGGGAGAACCATTTTCATTGCGACTAACAATTTCTGTTTTGCTGTTAGAATCTCCAAATGTAACTTTGCGTATTGAAGGTATGCCTCGGCCATCTATAACATCTGATAGATAAACTAATTGACTTCCGTCAGGAGACCATGAAGGAGAATAAGGATATCGATTCTCATCCCTTTCACTAAGAAAAGGTGCTGAAAAGCCAGCAGTAGGATCTAGAAAGTAAAGGTAATCATTATGTGAAAAAAGAATAAAGTTATTTGCTGGAGACCATGAAGGGCCTCCTAAACTAAATGCTTCTAAGTGAGTTAATCTTATAACATCTCTTGTATTAATATTTATTTTATAAATATCACCCCCATTGTCATCTGATATAAAAACAATTTCTGTTCCGTCAGGAGACCAATCAAACCCATATTCTGTAGTTCCTGGACTCTGGGTAAGATTCTCAGGATTAGAGCCATCTTGATTCATTAACCAAATCTCTAAATCTCCTGTCCTGCTTGAAATAAATGCGATTCTTGTTCCATCCGGAGACAGAACAGGGTGGAAATCATGAATGTCGTTTGTCAATTGCGTTTCGTTTTTTGTTCCCAGATCCATTTCATAAATTCCATATTTATTTTGGCTGTAGTCATAATATATAATTTTATTTCCATCAGGAAACCATGAAGGACTTCCTTCAAAAATATTTGGTGTGTTTGTCAGATTTGTCATACCAGAACCATCAGTATTAACTATGAAAATATCTGCGCCGTGATAAAATCTTCCGTCAAAGTCATTTAGGCGGCTGAATAATATTTTTTCTCTTGGTTCAGGTTCTGGTGGCTCTTCAGGAGGTTCCTCAGGTGGCTCCACTCCTTCTGCTATAAGCTCCCTATGAGAAATTACTGTTTCTGAATAATTTAATATTTCCCTCCCAAAAAAACGCATCTCTAACCCAAGATTAAGTTCTAGTCCTCTATAAATTCCCCAATTAGAGCCATCTGAATTAAATTCCAAATATCCTTCTAAGGTCGCATTAGCTCCTGCAGTGCAGTAAGCCAAAAGTTTTATTCTGGGGATTCCTATAGCTGCTCTTAAATTCATAGAGCCCAGAGAATTTGGGGGATTAAAATTAAATGAATTGCTAAAATCCTGACTAGAACTCCAGCCATTAAGATGATTATAGGAGATATCTCCATAAACATTTGTAGATTGTGTTAAACTTGTTTCCAAAGGAGAAACATTTCCTATAAGATTTAAGGGAATTTCCGCCACAGGACATAATACAAAAGGAAATCCCACAATTGTTGTGAGATCTACAGGAGGAATTTCTGGATGAAATAGAATTGTTTCATTATTAATAGTTGAATTTGAGAAGGCAGATATTTCTAACTCTAAAAAATTATTTACATCAACCGAGAACAGGAGATTCTCCACGTCGAAGGAATTACTGCGCGGGAAAGAAGCATTGATGCAAGCTTCTAAATCAAAAGATGTTGACCCGTTTACATAAACTTGTCCAAGATCGCTATTAAAGGGAAAAACGTAAGATTCTGCGAAGCATTCGTCTATTTCTAAACCATCTTGTAAATATTCCTGAGAAAGATCAAAGGTTATCAGTGAATTATTGTCTAACATCCTTAGGGCTTCTGGGATAGTTGCATGTTCTGTATATACAGTTCTTCCATCAGAAGATACGTTAATTATTTTTCTTAAAAATCCGTAAGGAGAATTAGGGGTTATTCCTGCGGCGATTATGTCTCCAGTTCTAAAGTTTTGAGGTTCTGAAAATGCAAGAGTATGTTCTTCAGGTTCAACAGGGCCTGCCAGATTATCAAGTTCGTCGTCCAGTACAGAAACTATAGGAGTTCCATCATTTCTTCCACCATTTCCATTATCATCACCACCACAAGAAGGCAGAAATAATGCAAGAGCAAGTGTTGCTGCAACCAACCCTCTTTTTAAATTTCGTATTCCTTTTCTTATTTTTCCTGTTCTAATTTCATCTTCCAGATTCATTTTAAAAAAACAAATTTACAATCATTGAAATTACAAAGCCAACGAATCCGACGATTAAAATTCCTATTGCTGAGACCTTTGCAACAACTTCAAATTCTTTTCTCGTCGGCTTCTTAAGGACAAGCCAGACCCTTTTGCATTTCAAATAGAATGATTTCGCGCTTTCATGAAATTCTTTTATATTCATATTCAGAGAAATAAAAATGAGTTTTTAAGTTTTTATTCAATAAGTATAATGGGTTCTGTCATTTTGTATTTTTATTCCTGCTAGACGGGCAGTTGCCAGATTCCCTTTTTCCATAAAATAAGAAGACAAATTTTCAAAATCATAATCTTCAGGCAATTGAGATTCTCTAACTCTCAAAAGCAATTCTGTAACTGGTTCATTACCGACAGTTAAATCAGTACTAGCAATTCCAAAAACAGTGGCAAATCCGAATTGGGTTGTCGTCGGATAAAGAAAAGCATTATTTTTTCTTGAGATTCCAAGAATTCTTTTTATTTCTCTTTCACTTAATTTTCTATTTGAAAAATCCTCAGACACAAAATCCCTATAGGCAGGACGAGCATGAGGATCATGGTGTGGTGTCACAGTGCGAAGTTGTGAATCCAAGTTTTTAAGAAATCTAATGTCTCTCCCAGTTAATTCTCTAATTTTTTTCATATTATTATATAAATTAGGAATTTAAATAAATTTTTATTCGTAAAATTCAATTCCCAACTCTTCCTCAATTTCATGATGTTTTATGTCTTCTATTCTTTCACCGTGCCCGAGAATTTGTGAGCTTTTTACACCTGTAACAATTAACAAAACCCTCATTGATTTTTCCATGTCAGGAGAAATTTGCGCGCCCCAAATTAATTTTGCTTCAGGATTCAGGCGATTCCCGACGGTTTCAACAATCAACTTGCATTCGTCAAGAGACATGTCATTTCCTCCGACGATATTAATCAATGCGCCGTTGGCGTCGGAAATATCAACATCAAGCAAAGGATTTTGAATTGCTTTTTCAATCGCATCAATTGCTCTTTGCCCTGTGTCTGATTCACCCATGCCGATAAGTGAAACGCCGCCGTCAACCATTACTGCTTTTATGTCTGCAAAATCCAGATTTACCAAGCCGGTTGTTGTAACAAGTTCTGTAACTCCTTTCACAGCATTTGTCAAAATCTCGTCGGCAATTTTGAATGCAGTGTGCAGCGGCAAATCGGGAGCAAGTTCAAGAAGTTTGTCGTTGGGAATAACAATCAAAGTGTCTACGATGGATTCCATTCTTTCCAAACCATTCATTGCGTTTTCAATTCTTCTTTTTCCTTCAATTGTAAAAGGCAATGTTACAACCCCTATTGTCAGTGCGCCTTGCTTTTTTGCGAGATTTGCAATCACAGGAGCAGCACCTGTTCCTGTTCCTCCGCCTAAACCACAGGTTATGAAAATCATATCGCTTCCCGCAATTTTCTTTTTTATCTCTGATTCTGATTCTTTTGCTGCTTCCTCGCCGATTTTAGGATTGCTTCCTGCACCCAAACCCTGTGTCAATTCTTTTCCGATTAGAATTTTTTGGTCTGCATCTGTGTAAAGCAAGTCCTGTGCATCTGTATTTACTGCAATTAACTCTCCACCTTTTATTCCAATTTCCCTCATTCTGCTCAAAGAATTATTTCCGCCTCCGCCGACGCCGATGACTTTTATTTTTGCTGCCTGTTTTTTTAATAGCTCTTCAAGTTCCCTGTCAATATCTCTTACTTCCGAAGATACTGATCTTTGCTCAGAAGAAAATATGCTGTCAGCCATCAAATAAGAAAAAAGGAGTTGTTTATAAAAATTATTGTGATTTCATTTCAGAGCCAGGGGATTCTTTTTCAACCATGTTTTCTTTTGCTTTTTTGCCGGATTCTTCTTTTCTTCCTGCCTCTTTTATTTCCAAGTCCAATCCCAGAACCTCCTTGAATTTTCCGCTGAAAACTTCCACGAATTTTACAAGCGATTTTTCTGTCTCAATTATAATTTTATTATTTTTTATTTCAAAATCAAAATTTTTCTTGAACAGAAAATCCATGAATGCTCTTACTTTTTCATTTACATCATCAACTTTTCTCAGGACATTTATTTTGTAATTAACAGATTTTCCCGCGAGAGGATTGTTGAAATCGACTATTACCCTCCCAGATGAAACAGAAAGAACTTTTGCAATTCTTCCGTCGAAATTGAAAACAACTCCCGGAACAGGATTTAACTTGTGTTCCCTAAAGATTTTTGAGGGCATTATCTGAATTAGTTGTGAGTCCCTAGCACCAAATGCTTTTTCAGGAGGCAGAGAAATTTCATAAATTGTCGGTTTTGAAGGCACAGGTTTCCCTACAAGAAAATCGTCTATGCTTTTCAAAAACATGCCTTCATCAAGAGAGAAAATAAACGGCTTCGGCTCTGTTTCAAGATTTGTTTTTTTCAAATCCTCTTTTATATTTGAATCAAAAATCTCTCCTTCACTTGTTCTTCCCGTGAATTCTATTTCAATAAAGTCCTTTTTCTGAAGTTTCATTTTTGAATCTAATTAAAAATCTTTATAAATATATTTCCTTTGGTTGAATTATGGTTTTAAAAATTATCGGTGCCACTGAAGTAAAAGTCGGCACAAACATTATCGTCGACGGAGTTCCGTGCACTGTCAAAAGTGTGGACATAAGCAAGACGGGAAAACACGGACACGCGAAAGTCAGAATTGAAGCAGTAGGGATAATCAACGGACAAAAAAAAGTTTTCGTTGTTCCAGGACATGAAAGATTTGAAGTTCCGATGGTGGACAAGAGGAAAGCCCAGGTTCTTTCAATCGGTGAAAACAGCGTTAGTGTTATGGATTTGGAAAACTTTGAGACGCTTGACGTTCCCTGCGACAGTGAAATCAAAGAACAACTTGAAGAAAGTTCAAATGTTGAATATTGGGATGTTGAAGGTGAAAAGATTATAAAGAGGAAACTGTAATTTAATAGATAAAATGGCAAAAATTCCGGAAGCGCAGAACAGAATGTTTAAGAATGTGTTTGTCTGCAAAAGTTGCCACAGCAAAATAAAAGCGGATCCTGTAAAAATTCTCGTCGGAAAAGTAAAATGCAGAAAATGCAAGAAAAAAGCGTTCAGGCCGCTGAAGAAAAAGTAAAATGGGTTCTTCAATTTATTTTTATGATATTGCATTTTTAATTTTGTTTGCAATTTTTACATCTTCATTTCTTTATCTTAGAAGGAAAAATCTCAGGAGAGAAGGGCTTTTGTTCATTTACAGGACAAGCTGGGGAATAAAACTCATCAACAGCGTCGGAAAGAAGAGCCCCGGATTTTTCAAATTTTTAAGTTATGTTTCAATAACAACAGGATATCTTTTGATGGCAGGAATGTTTTATCTCTTAGGAAGAATTGTTTATTTGTATATTGCATTTCCTTCTCTTGTAAGAGAAATCAAAGTTCCGCCGATAACTCCTTTAATCCCGTATCTTCCTGAAATATTCAAAATTGATTTCCTTCCTCCTTTTTACTTTACATACTGGATAATAATAATCGCAATTGTCGCAATATCACATGAATTTTTCCACGGAATTTTTGCAGCGCACGACAAACTAAAAATAAAATCCACCGGCTTTGGATTTTTTCCTTTTTTCTTTCCTATATTTCCTGCGGCATTTGTTGAACTCGACGAGAAAAAGATGGCTACAAAAAGCAAGTTCAGCCAACTTGCAGTTCTTTCAGCAGGAACATTTGCAAATGTCATCACCGCAATTTTGTTTTTTGCATTGCTGATAATTTTCTTTCAATTTGCCTTTTCACCTTCAGGAGTTGTTTTTGACAGTTATTCTTACAATGCCGTCGCTGTTTCAGCCATTTCTTCTGTTAACGGAATTAATATTGAAAATCCGAATTATGGAAACATTTTGAATTTAGTAAATGAATCCGGGCTAAACAGGATAAATGCCGGCGGTGAGAGTTATGTTATAACAAAAGAGGCGCTGGAAAAGCAAAGTGATAATAATAAGAATTTGGTTTTGTATTATGATGCCCCCGCAATTAATGCACAGCTTGAGAATGTTCTTCTTGGAATTAACGAAGAAAAATTGGAGAGCATAGAAGATATAGAAAGAGAATTATCAAAGTATTCTCCAGGAGAATCTGTAACTTTAAATGTTCTCGGGAAAGACGGAGAAAATTATGACAGAGACATAACACTCGGAGAAAATCCCGGAAAAAACAATTTGGCTTGGCTCGGAATTGTTTTTATAAAACAGAGTGGCATAGGAGCCATGGGAAAAATTTCTTCCCTGATTCAATCCTTCAAGAACAAACATGTTTACTACAAATCAAATCTGGGGGAATTTGGGACTTTTATTTATGATTTGATTCAGTGGCTTGCAATCATAAGCATCAGTGTTGCCCTGATTAACATGCTTCCCGTCGGTATTTTTGACGGCGGCAGATTTTTTTACCTTACTATCCTGGCAATTACAGGAAGTGAAATGAAAGCAAGAAAGGCATTTGCATTTTCAACATATTTCATATTGTTCCTGATTTTGATTCTTATGGTTTTTTGGTTTCGTTCTTTTATATAAATTCTCAGGAAAATTTTTGATTTTAGAAAAATATTTAAACTAAATTTTCCTAAACATATTAAATTAAAAAGAGGTAAATGAAATGAAAAAGAAAAAAGCAGCTAAGAAGACAACAAAGAAAAAAGCAGCTAAGAAGAAAAAGAGAAGATAGATTATCTTTGCTATTTTTTAATTTTATTTTTATTAATTTATGTTATTTCTTATTTATATTTTTCATTACAATTATTTTTATTAACACATTAATTGTTAATGTTTTATGGGACATATTGGGGGACTTACGAAAATTTTACTTGTTGGGAGTTTTGTTGGATTGACAGCATGTTCTTTATCATCAAAAACAAATGTTCCTCTAAATCAAGAAGACAGAACAGAAATTGTTTATATGGTGTCTCCAGACCCTTCACTTCCCCTAACTGCATATAAAATGGATGAAGAAGCCAGAAATATTATGGCACAAGTTGTGCATTTGCAAGGACAAATAAATCTTCGCAACACAGGTGATTCTGATTTACTGCCAGGACAATTACTTGCCCTTTATTATATGGCCGCAAATGGGAATAAATATATTACGCGCGAAGAAGCAACTATTGCATATACCTATTTTGAAAAAGAATTAAGAAAACCATATGAAGAAAATATATTTCCTCCCGCACCGGTAATTCCCTCTTTAACTTCTCCAACAGAGCCCCAACAACAACCTCTTCAATAATCACAAATCAATAATTCCGTCTTTTGTCAATGCTGCAAATCTTATTCCCACAGGAAGATTAATTAGTGCAGAAATCAAAGCCATGTGCTCTTTTCCGTCGCCTGAAGCAACAGACAGCGCGACTTCTGTTCCATGAATTTTTCCCTTCAATTTGTTTATCAATTCATCACGCAAGTCCCTTATCTTCTTTCCCAAATCAATTTTTATGAATTCTGTAATTTCTTTTTTATCTTCAATTCTGAATTGGGAAGAGAAATCGTCTCCGAGAAGAATTATTTTTTCCCATTCGCCATGTTTTATCAAACCAGCCACCTGTGCCCAAGTTCCTTTTCCCGAAGAAAGCAGTGCAATAAATTCCATCCCTGAAAAAAATTGATGATCTTTTTAAGGATTGTTGTTCAACGCTGAATAATAAGATTTATAAATCAATTTTTTCTCAGATTTATATACCGTTAAGAACTACATCGTTGCGGAATAAATTCTATGTCTGCGGCGCATAATGTAGGAGGTGTTTATGAAATCTGAAGAAGAAATAAAAAAAGCTTTAGATGAGCTAAGAAAAGAAAAAACACGAAAGTTTAATCAGACAGTTGACTTAATCGTGAATCTGCAGAAATTCGACGCAAAGAAAACTCCGATTAATATTTTTGTTTCCATTCCGCACAAAATCAAGGAGAAAAAAATTGCCGCATTTCTTGAGACGAAAAACAAAGATGTCGAAACAATAACAAAAGACAGCTTCAAAAGATATTCTGACAAAAAGGAACTGAAAAGGTTGTCAAAGAATTTTGATTTTTTTATTGCACAGGCAAATTTAATGCCGAGCGTTGCAACTTCTTTCGGAAGAGTTTTGGGTCCAATGGGAAAGATGCCGTCACCGCAAATGGGAGTTATAGTAAATGCCGACGAGAAAACAATAAAAGAAATTAAGGAAAAAATAAGCAATATAATCCGTGTGAGGGTAAAAGAGGGCAGTTTGAAACTTGCAATAGGAAAACAGGACATGAAAGATGAAGACATTGCAGAGAACATAATTTCTGTTTACAACGCTCTTGTTAAAGCGCTTCCAAAAGGAATAGAAAACGTGAAAAATGTCGAGATAAAACTTACCATGACTAAACCAAAAAAAATAAACATGAAATAAAATGAAAAAAGAATCTCAAACACACGTCTCCATGAAGAAGGTTGAAACAGTGAAAGAATTGTCTGAATTGATAAAGAATAAGAAAACGATTCTTATTGCGTCTGTAAAAAACCTTCCGTCTTCGCAGTTTCAGGAAATTGTGAAAAAGTTAAGAGGAAGGGCTGTAATCAAACTTCCGAGAAAAAGTTTAATGATTCGGGCAATTGACAAATCAGAAAATGAAGAACTGAAAAAAATAGAAAATTATCTTTATGAAAGCACTGTAATATTATTTTCTGATTTGGACAGCTTTGAACTTGCATCGGAATTAATTGACAACAAAAGCCCGATAAAAGCGAAAGCAGGGCAGGAGGCGGTTGAGGATATCAGCATCGAGGAAGGGCCGACTGACCTGGTTCCAGGGCCTGCAATATCCGAGTTGGGAGCATTGGGGATTCAGATTCAAATAGAAAAAGGAAAAATAAATATAAAAGAGCCGAAAGTAATTGTCAAAAAGGGAGAGAACATTTCTGCCAATGCTGCAAACATTCTTTCTAAACTTGATGTAAAGCCGTTTTCAGTTGGATTTGTTCCGATTTCTGCATTTGACATGAAAGAAAGAAAATTATATTCAAACATAAACATAGACAAGAAAGGAATTCTTGAAGAACTGAAGAAGTCCTTCGGCAAGGCGCTTGCGTTTGCCGTCGAAATTGGAAATGCAAACAGCGAAACAATAAAGTTCATTTTGCTGAAAGCGAAAGTGCATGAAGATGCATTGAGCAAGCTGATTAAGTCCGAAGAAATTAGCGAAGAAAAATCAGAAGATAAAACAGAAAATATTGAGACGAAAGACGAAACAAATGAGCCCATGAAAGAAGAAAGTCAAACTCCTGAAATAAATTCCGGAGAGGAAAAATAAATGGAATATGTGTATGCGGCACTTTTGTTGCACAAACTTGGAAAAGAAGTAAATGAAGAAAGTTTGAAAAGTGTTGTTGCAGCTGCAGGCGGCGAAATTGACGAGGGAAAAATCAAATCGCTTACTGCAAGTTTGAAAGGCGTTGATATCGACAAGGAACTTGAAAGCGCTAGTTTGGTTTCCGCTGCTCCAGCCGCGCAAAGCGGACACGGAGAGCATGAAAAGAAAGAGGAGAAACCAAAGGAAGAAAAGAAAGAAGCTGCAGCAGAAGGATTGTCTGCGTTGTTTGGTTAAGAAATTATTTAAAGCAGGCAATCCACTTTTCTAGTAACAACTTTATAAAATGGAAAAGAAAAATATCGCAGGACTTTTTTCAATAATATCTTTTGCAGGAGTTTTGTTCACGCCTTCTGATTCAAATATCTGGATAATTTTTTTAATTCTCGGAGTTCTTTTTGGGGTTGTTTGGTTTATGGGGAACAGGCAATAAGTAATTTATACTCTAATTTTTTAGTAAAATTATGCCTCAGTAGCTCAGCGGTAGAGCAATTGATTCGTAATCAATAGGTCGCAGGTTCAAATCCTGTCTGAGGCTTTTGAACGAAGTGAGAAAGCCGTGGGCTTTTTGAGAATATCTCCGGCTTTTGCTAAATAAATCTTAAGATTAAAATGTGGAATTTATACAGGCAGAAAAAACTCCTTGAACCCTTGATTTTCTCCAATGGGAAAACACAGGAGGATGTTGTAAAAGAAGTTTTGAATGCGATAAAAAAAGGAGAGAAAATTATTTTCATACGCGGAATATGCGGAACAGGAAAGAGCGCGATAGCTCTGAATATTGCAAAATCCCTCGGAAAGACATCAATAATCGTGCCCGGAAAAAATCTGCAAAATCAGTACAAAAAAGATTATGAAACAGACAAGTATCTTCTTAAAAACAACGGGGAGAAATTAAAAATCAGCATAATAACCGGGAGAAACAATCACAAATGCAATTTTCTTGAAGACAATGAAACAATACTGCCGAGATTCAGGAGAGAAATAAATTCAAAACTTCTCGACATTTTTGAGCCGCGGGAAAAACCTAAAATAAAGGACAAGTCCGCAGACAACCAAAGCATTCCGTGCAAAATAGAAATAAAAGAAAGAAACTTCAGGGAAATAAAAGAGCATCTCAAGCAGAATAAAAACATCAACATAAAAAATATTATTGACATCAAAGACGTGAAAAGAATTCCTCTTGCAAGCGTCTGTCCTTACTGGAGTCCTGTTCTGCCGGAAAAATATGAACTTAAAAATCTTGAATGCAGAGACAAGAAAACTTATATGGGGCTTAACAACATGAAGTTTGTCATTTATCAAAGAAAGCCGGGATGCAAATTTTATGAACAGTTTCATTCATTTGTTGATTCAGACGTTATGGTTTTTAATTCGCTAAAATACAAACTTGAATCGGCACTGAACAGAAAACCTTTAACTGAGGCGGAAATCATCGACGAATGCGACGAATTTCTTGATAGTTTTTCGAATCAGAGAACCATAAATCTTGACAGATTTCAGAATTCACTGGTTCAAATGATTGCAGAAAATGAATTTGCGGAAAAGATTACAGAAGAAATGTTTGAAATCTTGAATCACTTAAGAAAAGACAAGAGAATCGGTGAGGCGATTTATTCCAACAGCATCATGCCTCTAAAAAATACAGGGCTTTATGACTTATTCAAAATTTTTCTTAAGTCAGATGACTTTTTGGCGGGAATCGATGAAGAAAGTTATATTTCTGAAGTTGAAAGGACAATCAGGATGTTTGAAGATTCTTTTGATGATACATATCTGACATTCAACAAAATGGAAAATAACCTGATTGTTAATCTTGTAACAACCAATCTTGCAAAAAAATTCAAAGAAATGGTTGACAAAAACAAAGTTATTGTCCTGATGTCGGGAACAATTCATTCAGACAAAGTTTTAAAAGATGTTTTTGGCCTGGGCAAATTTATTGTAATAGATGCAGAAACAGAACAGCAGGGAAAAATTGATTCTTTCAGAACAGGCATGGAAATTGACTGCAGGTATGAAAATTTTTCAAGCGGAAAGCATAGCAGAGGAGATTATCTCAAAGCGCTGGACAAGTGCCTTGTTGTAGCGCGAAAACCTGTGCTGGTTCATGTCAGCGCTTTTTCTGACTTGCCGACGGAAAATGAAATAAAAGAATTCTCTCTCAAAAATCTTACAAGCAGGGAAAAACTTCGGGAAATGCAGAATGACGACAAATCAAGCAAATTAATCAGTGAATTTAAAAAAGGGTTGATTGATGTTCTTTTCACGACACGCTGTTCAAGAGGAATTGATTTTCCGGGAGAAGAATGCAACAGCATTGTTTTCACAAAATATCCAAATCCAAGTCCGGAAGAAAGTTTTTGGAAAATTCTAAAGCAAACAAATCCTGCAGAATACTGGGAATTCTATAAAGACAAAGCGCGACGCGAACTGCTGCAAAAAATTTACCGCGGATTAAGATTCAAGGAAGACCATGTTTATCTTTTAAGTCCTGATAAAAGAGTGTTGGAGTTTTTTGAAAGGGAAAAATAAAACGCCCCCGCCAGGAATCGAACCTGGAAGCCCTTACGGGCCTGGTTCTCAAGACCAGTGCACTACCATTATGCGACAGAGGCTTTGCCGAATCGCACTATTAAAGGGAAGGGTTGATAAGGGTGAACCTTGGTTCCCTTTATTATGCGACAGAGGCATAAAAATAATATTCATTAAGTAATTTTAAAGGTTTTGTTATTTCATAATTTGGAACTCGCTATCGCTCGTCCATTGATAATTTAAGCTAAAAGAAATCCTGCTGGTTAACGTTAATCAGTTAATTTTTTTAGGGGGGCGGGAACAAATTTAATTTAAAAAATAAAATTATTTCATCCAAAAGAAGAAATTTTTCCAGAGTGGTTTTTTAGGGCTTAATTGAAATGGTTTGTTGTCAGCGTCGTAAATTTCATATTTTATTTTCGGTTTTTCCTTTACTACAGGAGCTCTTGCAGACAATTCCCTGTTCGCCTGTTCAAGTGCTTTTGCAATATCTGTTCTTGTATAACCCTGATTTATCAGTGCAAATTTCAAGGATTCGGCAGGATATCCTTTCACCAGATTTTTCTTGAAATAATCAACAAGAGTTCTGAGATAATTTGTTTCTATCATGGAATAGAAAGAAAAAAGGAGTTTAAAAAATTATTAGTGATATTTTATCGGTTTTTCTTTTCGGTAATATTTTACTGCCTGAAGAATTCTTGTTTTTGTCTCCGCATAAATTGTTATCACTTTTTTTCCTTTTTTAATTTCTTCGCCGACGTGATAGTGGAGATATAATCCTGAAAACTTATCAACAGGGCAACCTGTTATCCTGGCCATGATGCTTATTTTTTTATTGTCAATTTCTTTTATTTTTCCTGTCTTTTTTGCAATAATGCTTCTCCTGAATTTTGCATTTCTTAATTTTTTCAAACTTCCGTCCTGTGCCTTCACTATTGCAAGGAATTTTTCAAATGCTTTTCCTGAGTAAAGAATTTTTTTAGCCGTTTCAATTCCCTTTCCTGATTTTGCCTTGCCAGTCATTTCAAGAATTTCTCCTGCAAGAAACAATGATTTTTTCTCCAAGTCAGAAGGGCCTTTTTCCTTAGGATTCAGAATTTTTATTATATCTGCAATTTCCAGCGCAGGCCCGACGCCGTTTCCAATCGGCTGGCTCCCATCTGTGAGAACAACTTTTATTTTTTTATGGAAATATTTCCCGAGCTCTTCAAACTTTCTCTTCAAAACAAGAGCTTTTCTTTTGTCGACTTTCGCTGTTTTTCCGTAGGGAATATCTATGAGTATGTATCTGCTTCCGACTGCGAACTTTTTTGCCATGATTGACGCGAGCAGCTGTGATTTCGGATCTATGTTCAGCATTTTTTCAACTTTTATTATTTTTGAGTCGGCAGGCGTTAAACCAAGAGAGCCGCCCCAAACAATAAATGCTTTTGTCCTGCTAAGAATTTTCCTTAATTCAGCAACATTGAAATCAACTCTTGCAATTGTCTCCATGACGTCTGCTGTTCCCGCCGCGCTTGTTATTGCCCGCGAGGATGTCTTCGGAAATACAAGTCCTGCAGCAGCGCAAATTGAAACAACTATTGGTGTCGTCCTGTTCCCTGCAACGCCGCCGACAGAATGCTTGTCAACAGAAAGAGGATTTTTGATTGAAAGGCGATTCCCGTATTTCATTATTGCATTTATAAGATAAACTGTCTCCTTCAAAGTCATTTTTTTAAGATACATAGCGGAAACAAAAAGCGCAACCTCTGCTTCTGAAAGAGAATTGTTCACAATGTCCCTTATTATGCTGTCTATTTCTTTGGCATTCAGGCGTTTGTTGTGCAGTTTTTTCTTGATTAAATTCAAACTTTCAGGAACAGGAGCAATGTTAACGTCGACAATTTGTCCTCTTTTCAGCCCCATGTGTTTCCTTATTTCTGAGGATACAAGAATTTCGTTTTTTTTCACAGGGCCTTTTTCAATAGTGTCTATGACTGCGGAACTTTCTTTGGGATATCTTGAAAGCGTTTTTATAAGAATCATGCCCTGCTCGTGGACGCCCATTTCTATTGCTGTTTCCTTATTCAGCATAGCGACGGAAAGTCCTGCGGACCAATTCAAGAATTTTACTTTTAATTTCATGCAACCTCTTTATTTTTTTACAAAAATTCCTTCTATCTGTTTTCCCCTGTAAACCTCAACCACAATTATTATGTAAGCGATTATCAGCGGGCCGAGGATAAATCCCAAAAACCCAAAGAAAAAAAATCCTCCAATCATGCCGATAAGAGCAAGAAGCGGATGCATTTTTGATTTTGCCGAGATTATTATCGGACGAATGACATTATCTATGCTTCCCGCGAACAACCCGAATGCCAAAATCCCGAAGGCAGCGACGGTGTTATCCGCAATGAACAGATAAACAATTACGGGAACCCAGACAATTGTTGTTCCTATGAATGTCGGAATTATTCCTGCGATTATTGCAAGCAGAGTTAAAAACAAACTGTTTGAAACGCCGAAGATTAAAAATCCAAGTCCGACAATAATTCCCTGCATCGCGCCGATGAAAATGTGCCCGTAGATAACAGAGAGAGTTATGTCTTTTGACGACTGGAACAATCTTTTTTCAACATCTTTTGAGAAAGGCATGAGGTTGTGAATGCTGTTAAGAATAACTTCCTTGTCTCTTAGAACAAAAAACAGAGTGCAGAACACGACGAAGAGCTGAAGAAGAATTGACGGGAATTTTATAATTATCTGGGAGAAATAATTCAGCAGTGAATTGGTTGCTTTTACTATGAAAGAATTCAGAATTCCGCCGACTTCATTTGAAATTGTGTCTGAAGCCGAGAACAAAGTGAAAACTTTGTTCAAAACAGCGGCGAAATCTATCTGCTGTGAAACCCTGTATGCTTCCAGCGACTGTTCTATGAATACAGGAGTGAGGAACCAAAGAGGAATCAGAATGCTAAGCAAAAGAAGAGCGCAAACTATTCCTGCCGCGAGATTTTTGTATTTTACTTTTGAGAGAATTTTATTGTAAGGAATCTCGAAGACAATTGCAAGAATTATTCCCATTATTATCGACAGAAGAATCGGCTTGAGGATGAAAAACGAGAGGACAAGGAGAACTGCAAGTATGACGCTAACAAAAATCTTCTTGAAAAATTCCTCGTCAACAATCATGCCTGCCATTTTTTTATCACGCAGAATAAATTTATAAATTTATGTAGGGACAAATTTAAAAACAAATTTCCACAATTTAAGATATGAATTTCATAAAAAAGATTTTCCAGAACAAAGTTGACGGCAAGGTGCACGCGCAGTTTCAGAAATTCAGCAAGGGCGAGTTCAGGAACAGGGCGATGATAAACGCGAAAGCAACAAAAGACAAATTTACGATAAATACGTCAAGCGAATTTGCAGGGGACGTGATAAGGATTGCGGCTGAAAAGTTGGGAAAAAACAAGGCAAAGGTTTCAGGAGCAGTGATATCAACTTCTGATTTAACAGACAAGATAGATTTCAAAAGCAAAAAGCAGTTTCAGGGCGTGAAGAATTATGCGATTGAAAATGAAATGTCGGGAGACGAGATAATCAGCTTGCTTGATGAGTTTCCGAAAACATTTTTTGCGTTGAGTTTTGAGGCGCCTGAGATTTCAATTAAGATAAAGCCGAAGGCGCCGATGTCCGGAAAGCCAAAGCCAGCGAAAGAAGGGGAGAAACAGAAAGTTGATTTTTGCAAGCTTATTACAACAAACAGGGAAATTGCAGACAGTTTTGTTTTTGAAAAGCCAAATTGGAAAAATGCAGAGATAAAGCACACTTTTTTGATTGATGAAATTAAAATTCCAAATGAACTGAAAAATGAAAAGGACTTTGCAGTTGTTAGGGAAAAGGCATTGAGGAAAGGAAAGATAATCCGTGAGGCGATTATTGACGGCGAGAGGATGAAGAGGGAAGTGGGGATGGAGGTTTAGTGGATAGATTATTCTCACATCTATTCTCCTGAGTAATGTTAATACCCATGAGTATTAGAACCTGAAACCAAAATTAAGAACACCCGTATCTTCTTAATATCAGCAAACTTTATAAACTCATTTTTATTTCTCTGAATATGAATATAAAAGAAAATGAAATCAGGGAATTACGCCCACCTTATGCTGGCTCTGGACAGGCCGATGCAGCATTAGAACTATTCAAAAGACAAGTTCCGAAGAAAATAGACAAAAAATTTGTTATAGCAAATAATCTCGCAACACCCACTAATGCTTTTAGAATAATAGATTTTTATAAATGGTTAGGTATTACAGATGCGGATGATAATGTTAGAGAAGATGTTGCAAAAAAACTTCGCTTGACTGGTGATGAAAGAGAAAAATACATTAGAGAACTCGTAGAAGAAGCATATCAAATCTTAATTGAATCTGTTAGTCTTGAGAATGCCAGAAAAGAAGACATAGTAAACGCATTTATCACAAACTATGATTTTACACATATACAAGCAAAATTCGCGGCTGCTCTTTTTATCCATTTATGTCAGAAGTACAGTATTCAAATTTCCGATGAATTGAAAAAAAAGAATTACGTTCCCTCAGACAAAGAGAAAAGAAGAAAAATCATCCCACGGAAGAAAATAAAAGATACCTCCTCAAAATTATTTCCTACCCCTCAAGAAAAAATAGATGGAAAAGTTAACCTTATTATTAGGGGTAATGGGATACATAAGATTTTATCTGCAAATACTCCTGAAGAACTGGATGAAATTTATAAGGGCAAACTGAAAGATGCTGTTGATGCCGCAAAATTATTATGTTTTGATAAAGATTAATATTCATATATGAAAGGGAGATGCGCACCAAGGGGAACTTGCCTTCCAAGCAAGATTTCCCCAAGGACTTCCTGAAATAAAGTATTTTTATTTCTTAAAACTATCTATTAAGAATAAATTTTCTTTTCAATTTGTTCCTTAATTTTCTCAAATTCAGGTTGTTGTTTCTTATTAAACATTATTGTATTTTCATCTTGTGTAGCCATTAATATTCCTCTCTTACTTTCTTGCCCACCAATAAAAGAAAATTGAATATATCCATTAGCCATCAATCCTGCGGATTTAAATTGAATAGCAGATATATGTTTCAACGCAATTTTTTTATTGCCTTTAAAACCATGTGTAGCAAAGGCCATAAAACCTTTTCTTACAATTTCAATAAATCCCTCTCCAAAAATTAATTTACCATTAATTCCTTGCGCTTCCATTAAGAAAACAAAAATATCTTCCACAAAAACCTTTTTAAATTCACATTTTCTCTCAGTTATATTCCAGGGAAATAACATAAAATGTTATCCGCATCATTAAGAAATGGGTACGAGAAAATCACCGAGAAAAGGAAGCCTGCAGTTTTGGCCGAGGAAGAGAGCGAAAAAATTTCTTCCCAGAACTAACTGGAGTGCCATTAATTCTGAATCCAAGAAATTGAAGGGTTTTATCTGCTACAAGGCAGGCATGAAATCTGCTTATGTTACTGACAATACAGCGAACTCTATGAGCAAGGGAAAAAAGATAATAGTTCCTGTTACAATTCTTGAATGTCCGCCGATGAAAATATTCTCTGTAAGATTTTACAAGAATGGAATCGTGCAAAAAGAAATTCTTGCTGATAATCTTGAAAAAGAACTGAAAAGAAAAGTCAAGCTTCCGAAAACAAAAAGAGAAATGAAAACAGACGGCGATTATGATGACGTTAAAATCATTGCTTATTCCAAAGTTAAGGGGACAGGAATCAAGAAAACGCCTGATTTGGCTGAAATTGGCTTGGGAGGAACAAAAGAAGAGAAAATCAATTTTGCAAAAGAAAATCTCGGAAAAGAAATTCATGTTTCTGATGTTTTTGAAAAAGGACGTCTTGCTGATTTTCGCGGATTGACGAAGGGAAAAGGACTTGTCGGGCCTGTGAAAAGATTTGGCATAAAGCTGAAAAGTCACAAGTCAGAGAAAGGAAGAAGACGCCCGGGAAGTTTAGGACCGTGGCATCCTGCACGAGTTACTTTCCGCGTTCCAATGGCAGGACAGCTTGGAATGTTCACACGAGTTGTTTACAATAACAAGATAATTGACTTGGGAAAGACGGATGAAAAGTTCAAAGGAATAAAAAATTACGGAGATGTAAAAACAGATTATCTCATCGTGCAGGGAAGCGTGCAGGGAAGTGTGAAAAGACAACTTGTTGCAACCAATCCGTTAAGAGGAACAAAAAAACAATTAAAAAAGAATTACGAACTTTTGGAGTTGAGATAAAATGAAAGCAAATCAAAGATTTTCGTTCATTCTCCATAGAGGGTATGTCGAATGAAAGCAGAAATTTTAGACATCAACGGAAAGAAAACAAAAGAAATAGAACTGCCTGAATTTTTTTCGGAGAAAATCAGAGAAGATATTGTTGCAAGAGTTCTTGAAGCGAAAAAGAAAAAGCAACCCTATTCTCCGAGTTTGGTTGCGGGAAAGCAATATTCTGCTAGCGGAAAAATAAAACACCACAGGCATGTTTGGAAAACGCATTACGGAAAAGGAATTGCAAGAATTCCAAGGAAGATAATGTCGCGAAGAGGTTCTCAGTTCAACTGGATTGGCGCGACTGTTCCAAGCACTGTCGGAGGAAGAAGAGCGCATCCGCCAAAAGTTGTTGCAATGATAAACAGCAAAAAAATAAACAAGAAAGAAATAAGCATTGCACTAAAATCCGCGATAAGCGCGACGGCAAATGAAAAGGAAGTTTCTGGAAAATATGAAAAATTAAGAAATGAAAAATTGAAACTTCCGATTGTTGTTGAATCAAAAATAACTTCACTGAAAGCAAAAGAACTTATGAACAGTATGAAAAAAATTCTTGGAGGAAAACTTTTTGATGTTGCAATAAAAAAGAAAACAATAAGAGCAGGGAAAGGAAAAATGAGGGGGAGAAAATACAAAAGCAACGCAGGACTTTTGATTGTCACGGGAAATGACGAGAAAATGAAAACAGGATTTTTTGATGTTGTGAATGCAAAGAACGTAAGCATTACTGATTTAGCCAAAGGAGGACTTGGACGACTGACTGTTTACACTGAAAACTCAATTAAAAATTTGAAGGAGAAAATAAAATGAAAAGAAATTATGGTGGAAACGGAAATGGAATTGTAAGAACAGAAGACGGAGAATATACACCATTAAAAATAAAAACAGTTGCAGGCAAATGCGAATTTTATGGTTCGGGAAACTGTCGCGATGAAAGAAGATGTGATGCTGCAGGACATATGCTCGGACCTGAGGGAGATAATGGAAAAAGAAAAATTATAGGAGTTTGTGAAGGTTACATTCCTACCCTTAAAGAAATTTTAGTGCCGGAGATGAGGAGAGTAAGATGAACCTTAAACCAGTTGCACTTGATTTGGAAATGTCGGGATTAGACATGGAAAAATGCGGAGTGTGGCAGATAGGCGCTGTTGATTTGGATACGGGAGAAGAATTTTTAGAGGAATCAAGAATTGACGACGAGGATGAAGTTAATGAAGAATCAATGAGGGTTTCAATGAAAACAGAAGAAGAGCTGAGGGATCCAAGTAAACAGTCACAGGAAGAAATGATTAGAAAATTTTTCGCGTGGATGGAAAAAAGGAGAGCGAGAAATTTTTTGGCGCAAAATCCTGCGTTTGACATGGGCTTTCTTTACATAAAGGCAAGCAAATACAATCTGAGAAAGCCGTTCCATTTCAGAAGCTTTGACTTGCATACAATTGCACAGGTAATTTTTTACAAACTCAACAATAAATTTTTCACAAGGGAAAACGACAGCGACATGAGTTTGACTAATATCTTGGAGTTTTGCGGAATCCCCGACGGGAGAGTGCAACTTGTAAGGGGAAAGGTTGCAAAAGAAGGAAAGCCGCACAATGCGCTGGAAGACGCAAAACTTGCCGCAGAATGTTTTTGCCGACTTATGAAAGGAGAAAATCTTTTTCCAGAATATTCACAGTATGCAATTCCGGAGGTTTTGAAAAATGCATCTTAAGCCAGTAACAACTGAAAAGGCAGTTATGATGATTGAAAAAGAAAACGCGCTTTTGTTTGAAACAGAAATGAAAATGACAAAAGAGGAAATAAAAAAAGAAATTGGAGAAATCTTTGACGTGAAAATTGAAAAAGTCAGGACGCTGATTAAGAAAAACAAGAAATATGCTTACGTAAAATTAAACAAAAAGTTTCCTGCCATCGACGTGGCGACGAAACTTGGAGTGATATAATGGAAGAAAAAAGTTACCAAGGACAATTGAATGAACTTAATATTTTAACAGGAGAATTATTAGCAAGAGACGCAAAAGATGACGAAGCGGGAATAGCTCCGGCTGCTGCTCTTAAACTTAGGGTATATGGTTTTAGACAGCCGGTAGACAAGGGCCCATTGAAATATTCTAAAGGAGGGATTGAAGTGACTTATGATACATTCAGACAAGAACCTTTTAAGATTACAATTGAAGAAGACAGGTGGTTTGCAGTTCCAAGAGTACGAAGAATTTTATCTGATTTATTAAAAGAATTTAAAGAAATTTAAAATGGGAAAGAGAATAATTTCGCAGGCAAGAGGGCACGGAAGCTCAACTTACAGAGTAAGAAGAAAAGCATTCAGATACAAGCTGAAATATCCCCCTAAACTTGCGGGAGAAGGAATGGTTTTGAAACTTTTGAATTCTCCGGGACACAGTGCGCCGCTCGCGAAAATAAAATACAACAAAGGAATATTTTTTATTCCTGCATTCAGGGGAATGTATGAGGGGCAAAAGATAGGTTTTGGAAAAGAAGCTAAAGAAGGAAACATCATGAGATTGGAAAATATTCCTGTAAAAACAAACATTTACAACATTGAATCGCGCCCGGGCGACGGAGGAGTTTTCATAAAAACATCCGGAAATTCCGCGTTCATCAGCAGAATAACAGACAAAGGCATTTTTGTCACACTTCCGTCGAAAAAAGAAAGATTATTCAACAAAGAATGCAGAGCAATAGTCGGGACAATTGCAGGAGAAGGGCGGCTAAGCAAGCCGATTGTCAAGGCAGGAAAAAGTTTTCATATCAACAAATCAAAAGCAAGAATCTGGCCGAGGACATCTGCAGTTAAGATGAATGCGATAGACCATCCGTTCGGTTCAGGAAGAGGGAAAAATCCAAAAAGAAAAATAGCAAAAAGAAATGCTCCTCCTGGAAGAAGAGTAGGTCTGCTAAGGCCGAGAAGAACAGGAAGGAAGAAAAGATAAAATGGCAGAAGAAATAACAACAAAAAAACAATTCACATACAGGGGAAAAACAATAGATGAACTGAAAAAACTGGATGTGAGAGAATTTGCAAAATTGCTTGAGTCAAAATACAAGAGATTTGTTTTGAGGCAGTTTCATCAAATTGAAAATTTCACAAGCAGGGCGAACAAAAAAATTTCAAAAAACAAAGCAGTGAGAACGCACAACAGAGATTTGATTATTGTTCCGCAAATGGTTGGGATGAAAATTTACATTTACAACGGAAAAAGTTTTGTTCCCTTAATTATCGTGGAAGAAATGCTGGGGCATAAGTTCGGCGAATTCGCGCTTTCACGAGGAAAAATAAAACACGGAAAAGCAGGAGTCGGTGCTACAAAGGGCTCCAAAGCGAAATCCAAAAAATAAAATGAAAAATAAATTTTTCAAGTATACAAAATCAGGAGATTTTGCATAATGACAGAAAAAGATTACAATCCAGAGCAAAAACAGGCAAAGGCAATGAAAAAACAGCAAAAAGCCGAGAAGAAAAAGGAAAATATAGCTGAAGCCAAAACAGAAAAAGTTGAAGAGAAAAAAACTGAAAAGAAGGATAAAGAAAACAAAGAAGTTAAGGATGAGACCAAGAAAGAAGAAAAGCCCGAGAAAAAAATAACAAAGCCAAAAAGAAAAAAGACAGAGGCAGTTGTCAATGCGCGCTCGTTGCCGATTTCAACAAAGCAGGCGATTGCCGTCTGCAAGTTTGTAAAAGGAAAAACAATTGAGAATGCAATGAACGATTTGGAAAAGGTTGTGCGGAAAAAAATTGCCGTGCCCATGAAGGGAGAAATTCCGCACAGAAAAGGAAAGATAATGTCGGGAAGATTTCCGAGAAAAACATCAGAACATTTTTTGAAGCTGCTTAAAAGTTTGGCAGGAAATGCAAATGTCAATGAAATCAATGAGCCAATAATTTTTGAAGCAATTGCAAATATTGCTCCAAGACCTTACGGGAAATTCGGCGCTGTCAGAAAAAAAAGAACTCATATAAAACTTGTTGCAAAAGAAAAGAAAGTTAAAAACAAATCCGGAGAGAAGAAATAAAATGGAAGAAAAAAATATAGTCAAATTCAAGAAAGAAGAATTCGCGGTCAGAGAATACATCAAAAAATCTCTGGGCAAAGGAAGAATCAGCAACGTGAAAATAGAATACACTCCTGTGGGAGAAAAAATAGTTGTGTCGACAAACAAGCCGGGACTTGTTATAGGAAGAGGAGGAGAAAGAATAGATGAACTTACAACTGTCCTTAAAAGAAGATTCAAACTTGAAAATCCCCACATAGAAATAAACGAAATCATGAAGCCGGAATTTGACGCGCAGATTATTGCTGATGAAATTGCGACAGCGCTGGAAAATTTCGGGCCATTGAAATTCAAAGTTATTGCATACAGGACTATACAAAAAATAATGAATGCAGGAGCATTGGGAGTTGAGATAAGATTGGGCGGGAAACTTCCAAGTTCAAGGGCAAAGCAATGGAGATTTGCACAGGGCTATCTGAAAAAAGTCGGCGACAGCGCAAAAGTTGTTGACAGAGCACAATCAATTGCACAGACAAAACCAGGAACAGTCGGAGTTAAAGTTGCAATACTCTCGCCCGACGCCAAATTGTCAGACAAAATTGTCGTCGACAACGAAATGATTGAAAAAATAAAACAGAACAAGGAATTTGTTCCTCAAGAGAAAATAAAAACAAAGAAAAAAACAAATTCAAAAAAGAAATAAAATGGCAACTTTAAAAATGAAAGATTTGAAATCAATGGGCAAGGAAGAAAGAGAAAAGAAAATGAAAGAACTTAAATTTGAACTTATAAAATCAAATGCAAATGCGTCAAAGACAGGTTCAAAAACCAAAGAAATCAGAAAAATAATCGCACGCATTAAAACGTTCGATAAAACAAACAAATAACATGGAGATATGCCCAAAATGCGGCCTGCCAAAACAGGCATGTGTATGTGAACAGATTGTAAAAAGTTCACAGAAGATAAAGGTATCTACAGACAAGAAGAAATACGGGAAGCTGGTAACAGTGATTACCGGTTTTGAAAGCGGGATTGACATGAAAAAAATTGTGAAGTCGCTGAAAAACGAACTCGCCTGCGGGGGAACAAACAAAGGCAACACAATTGAACTTCAGGGAGATCACACGAAGAAAGTAAAACAAGTCCTTATAAAACTGGGATTTGAAGAAGAGTTGATAGATTAAACATACACATAGAAAATGAAAAAAACAGAAAGCAAAAAAGAAAGAAGAGAAAGCAAACTACAAGACGGAAGTATCGCAGAAACAGAAAAGTGCAATGATATTAAATGCAACATTCACGGGAAACTAAAAACAAGAGGAAGAGTTTTCGAGGGAACTGTCATTAAGAAATTTCCGAAGAGAGTTGCAGTTGAATTTGAGAGAATGATTTACATAAGAAAATATGAAAGATATGCAAAGAAAAAAACAAAAATTCACGCGCGGCTTCCCGAATGCACTGAAAAAAACGTGAATGTCGGCGATTTGATAAAAGTTCAGGAATGCCGTCCCTTAAGCAAAATTGTTCACTTCATTGTCTTAAGCAAAATAAAAGACAAAGAGGAAAATTTCAAATGAAAGCAATAAGTGCAAAAGCAACAAGAGGATTGAATTTGGGAACACTGATGATTGCATCTGATAACAGCGGTGCGAAGATTGTGAAACTTGTCGCCGTGAAAAAAGGAAAAACGAAAAAGGGACGACAGGGATATGCAAAAATATCTGACTGGGTAAAAGTCAGTGTCAGAAAAGGCGTTCCGGATATGAAGGGAAAAGTTTTTGACGCGGTTGTTATAAGGCAGAAGAGACCTTACAGAAGAAACAGCGGCGAGAGAATTGCATTTGAAGATAATGCTGTTGCGATTCTTAAAGATGAAAAAGGAAATCCTAAAGGAACGCAAATAAAAGGACCTATCGCAAGAGAAGTTTTGGAGCGATGGGCAAGCGTAGCTAAAATTGCGTCAATAGTATATTAAAAACCAAAAATGAAGAAAAAATTTTCAACAAAGTGGAAAGGAAGCAGGCAACCGAGAAAGCAGAGAAAATATTCAGCTAATGCTCCAATTCACATAAAGCGAAAATTTGTTTCAGTGAATCTTTCAAAAGAGCTTAGAAAAAAATACGGAAAGAGAAATGTTCCTGCTGTAAAAGGAGACAGCGTGAAAATAATGAGGGGAAAATTCAAAAAGAAAAACGGAAAGGTTGAAAGCGTTATTGGAAAGTCAGGGAAAATTTATGTTGAAGGAATACAGGCGACAAAACAGGACAAGTCAAAAGTTAATGTCCCACTGAGGGCTTCAAATTTGCAAATCACAGAACTCAATTTAAACGACAAGAAAAGATTAAATTCGCTTGAAAGAAAACAAAATAAAAAGGAAAACAAGGAGAGAAAAAATGCACCTGAAAAGACAAAAAACTCCTAAAAAATGGCCGACACCGAGAAAAGGAACAGCATACATAGTCAGACCCTCATTCAATCTTAAGTCAGGAATTCCTCTTTTAGTGGTTTTAAGGGATATGCTAAAAATTTCGCAAAACAGAAGAGAAGCCAAAAAAGCAATTTTATCAGGAAGTGTTTTACTTAACGGAAAAAAATTAAGGGACGAAAGTCAGGGAGTTTCATTGTTTGACACCATAACAATTGTTCCGCAAAAGAAATATTACAGAATAGTCCTGTCAGAAAACAAGAAATTCAAAATGGAGGAAATAAGTGAGAAGGAGTCATTCAACAAGGTTTCAAAAATAATAAACAAAAGAACACTGAACAAAAAGAAAATGCAAATAAACCTCAGCGACGGAAATAATTTTCTCTCTGACATGAAATGCAAGGTCAATGATTCTGTTCTGATAAACTTAAAAGACAAAAAAATAGAGAAGTGCCTTCCTCTTGAAGAAAAGGCAGAGGTTATGATTTTTGACGGAAAACATACAGGAGAGACAGGAACAATCAACAAAATAAATGAAAAAAACAAGATGGTTGAACTGAATATAAACTGGAAAACAGTAAATGCTTTAATTAAACAGATAATGGTGGTTAATAAAGATGGAAAAAGATAAACAGCCGATGAGAAAAATAAAAATAGAAAAAGTTGTTCTTAATGTGGGCGGAGCCGGAGATGAGCTTGCAAAAGGAACAAAGTTAATTGAATTTTTAACAAAAAGAAAGGCAGCTAAAATGAAAACAAGAAAAAGAATTCCTTCTCTCGGAGTCAGGCCGGGACTGGAAGTCGGAAGCGTCATTACTCTGAGAAAAAATGTCGATGATGTTTTAAAAAAAATGCTCTCTGCAATTGACAACACGTTAAAGAAAAAGCAAATCAGCGAGAATAATTTTTCATTTGGGGTAAAAGAGTATATCGAAATTCCCGGAGTGGAATACCAGAGAGACATAGGAATGAGGGGCTTTGATGTGACTGTTGTTTTCAAGAGAGCGGGACGGAGAACAGGAATAAGAAAAATTAAAACAGGAAGAATACCAAAGAGACAGACAATAGCAAAAGAAGAAATAATCAAATTCATGGAGGAAAATTTTAATACTAATTTCAAATGACTGCAAGCGACTGGAAAAAAACACTAAATCAGCTTAAGAATAAGCCGGCATTAGCCGCGCGATTCACAAAACACAACAAACCAAAGGAAAGGAAAATAGGAATCGCTTCAAAAAAATGCGGAAGATGCGGAAGATTCGGAGCACATATAAAATCATACGGATTAAATTTATGCAGGCAATGCTTCAGAGAAATTGCCGAGGAGATTGGCTTTAAAAAATACAGCTAAAGAGTAAAATGTCACAAGATACAGTTGCTGATGCGCTTAACATGATAAGGAATGCCAAACGGGCAGGAAAAGAATCTCTAAAAGTGAAAACCATATCAAATCTTTTAATTGAAATCCTGAAAATAATGAAGATAAAAAATGCAATTAAAAAATATAAAATAAACGGCAAGGACAAATCTGCAGAGATTTTTCTGGAAGACATACATGAATGCAGGGCAATAAAGCCGAGATTTACCGTCGACAAAAGCCAGATAGAGAAATACAGAAGAAGATATCTTCCATCAAGAAATATGGGAACTATGATAATTTCCACAAATAAAGGACTGAAAACGCATGAAGAAGCGCTTGAAGAAGGAATCGGAGGAGTGCTAGTTGCGTACTTTTACTAAAATGAGAAAAGAAATATTTCAGAAAATAAAAATCCCTCAGGAAGTTGAAGTTGAAATAGATAAAAACACAATCGTGGCAAAGGGCAAAGACGGGGAAATGAAAAAGAAATTCAATCTTAAAGGAATAGTTTTGAAGAAAGAAAATAATGAATTAATAGTGGGACATACTAATGCAACAAAAAAAGATAAAAGAGAGATAAATACAACTTATGCGCATATAAAAAATATGATTGAAGGAGTGCAGAAAAAATTTGAATACAAGCTTAAAATATGCAGCAGCCACTTTCCGATTACTGTTGAAATTAAAGGCAAAGAAGCAACAATAAAAAATTTTCTCGGAGAAAAAACACCAAGAAAAGCAGAGATTTTAGAAGGCGCTGATGTGAGAGTTGACAAAGACATAATCACAATAACTTCCAGCGACAAAAATCTTGCAGGACAAACATCTGCTAATTTTGAGAATGCGACAAAAATCAGAAAGAGAGACAGAAGAATTTTTCAGGACGGCATTTTCATAATGAACAAAGCAGGGAGGGAAATATGAAAAGGTTTTTGAGAAGGGACTCAAACAGGTATGTCAAGTTAGGAAAGAGGAATAAAAGCAAGCAGAGATGGAGAAGTCCTAAGGGAAGACATAATAAAATGAGAAACAAAATGAAAGGTTATCCTGCTGTTGTAAGCATAGGATATAAAAAACAAAAAACAGAAGGGAAAAAGCAGAAAGATGTGAGAATCAGAAACACAGATGATTTGATGAAAATAAAAAGCAAAACAGCGACAATCGGAAAAGTCGGGCGGAGAAAGAAAATTGAAATTGCAAAGAAAGCAAGAGAACTTAAGATAAATATTCAAAATTTAAACATGAAAAAAATTCTCAAGGAGAAAAAAAATGAATCTGTCAAATAAAAAAAATCTCGTCGCGCGAACCTTAAACGTTAGCAAGGAAAGAGTTGTCCTCGTAAATTCAAGGATAAAGGAAATAAAAGAAGCCATAACTAAACAAGACATCAGGGACTTGAGAACTGACGGGGCAATATTAATCAAGCCAATAAAAGGAATAAAAAAGAAAAAAAGAAGGAATGGAAGAAGAGGTCCCGGGAAAATAAAAATAAAAGTCAAGACGAGGAAAAAAGATTATGCCACACTTACAAGAAAACTGAGAAAGCATGTTGGTTCTGAAAAAGAAAAAGGAAAAATAAGCAAAGATGATTTTAGCGATATAAGAAAAAAAATCAGAAACAAATTTTTCAGAAGCAAGGCACATTTAAAAGAACATATCGGAGGAATTTCAAATGAAAACCGTGAAAAGACGAAGAAGAGAAAATAAAACAGATTATTTGAAACGGCTTAAAATGCTGAAAGGTGAAAAGCCAAGAATTGTATTTAGAAAAACGAATAAATATCTTATAGCACAATATGTTACAAACAAAAATGTCGAAGACAAAACAGAAATCGGAATTAATTCAAAGATTTTGATGAAATACGGCTGGCCAAAAGAATTTGAAAACAGCTTAAAATCACTGTCTGCAGCATATCTTCTTGGTTTCCTTATGGGAAAAAGAATTGTCAAAGAAAAAAAAGAGACGCCGATAATTGACTTGGGAATGGCAAGAATTGTTCATAAGACAAAACTTTTTGCATTCATGAAAGGAATTGTTGATTTGGGTGTTAAAATAAAACATGACGAGAAAACATTTCCTGATGAGAACAGAATAAAGGGAAAAAATCTCAAAAAAGATTTTTCTTCGCATTTTGAAAAAATTAAATCACAAATGGAAAAAGAATAAAATGGAAAAAAGAAGAAACAACAATGTAATTGAAGTGGATATATCCGGATGGAAACCAAAAACAAAACTCGGAGAAGAAGTAAAAAGCAAGAAAATAAAAAACATAGATGAAATTCTAGACGGGAAGAGGAAAATACTTGAAAGTGAAATAGTTGACTCCCTAGTGAGTTTGAAATCTGACTTGATTTCAATAGGACAGTCAAAGGGAAAATTCGGCGGAGGAAAAAGAAGAATCTGGAGACAAACGCAAAGAAAAACAGAAGAAGGAAACATCCCGACTTTTTCCACACTTGCAGTTATCGGAGACGAAAAAGGACATGTTGGAATCGGAAGCGGAAAATCAAAAGAGACACTTCCTGCAAGAGAAAAAGCAATAAGAAAAGCTAAACTGAATATATTCAAGGTTAAAAGATTATGCGGAGCATTTGACTGCTCATGCTCTGAGCCACATACAATTCCGTTCAAAGTAACAGGAAGTTCAGGAAGTGTGAAGGTAACGTTTATCCCTGCACCACAGGGAACAGGACTTGTCGTCGCTGATGAAATAAAAAAAGTCATGAAGCTTGCCGGAATAAAAGATGTTTACAGCAAGACATTTGGAAAAAAGAGGACAACGTTCAACTTAATTAAAGCATGTATTAATGCACTCAAAAAAACAAACATAAAATGATTTGTATAATAAGGATCAAGGGACAAGTCGGACTGAGAAGAGATGTAAAAGAAACACTGGACAGATTAGGATTAAGAAAAAAATATTCCTGTGTTGTTATAAATCCCAACATGGAAAATAAAGGAATGATTAAAAAAATAAATGACTTGGCTGCATACGGGGAAATAAATGACGAGACATTTACTGAACTAATTGAAAAAAGAGGACAGTTAATCGATAATGGTTCAAAAACAAAAAAGATTGATGCAAAGAAAATGGTTGATGAAATAAATAAGGGGAAGAAATACAAAGAATTAAATTTGAAGCCGTTTTTCAGATTGCATCCGCCGAGAAAAGGAATTGAAAGCAAAAAACATTTTCCGAAGGGTGTTTTAGGAAACAACAAAGATAAAATAAATGATTTAGTAAAGAGGATGTTATAATGAAAATCAAAAAAAGAACAAAAGCGTCTAAAATGAGAGGAAGAGGGCAGGGAACTCACGGCTGGGGCGCAAGAAAGAAACATAAAAAGTCAGGACACAGAGGAGGAACAGGGATGGCAGGAACAGGAAAGAGAGGAGATCAAAGAAAGACACTTGTTACAAAACTTTATGGAGGAAAATATTTCGGAAAGCAAGGGATAACAAGCAGGGGAACAAAAAAAGACAAAACGAAAAAGATAAATCTCGCGACAATAGAAAAAAATATTGACAGTTATATCAAAAAAGGAATAATCAAGAAAACAGAAAAAGGATATGATGTTAACTTAAAAAACCATAAAATTCTCGGAGATGGAGAAGTGAAAAATAAATTTTTCATAAAAGCGAAAAGCGCGTCAAAATCGGCAATTGCTAAAATAAAAAAAGCAGGCGGTGAAATTCAGGCGGGCAAAGAAAAATAAAATGGAATTTACCAAAATATTAACTTTTATTCCGGAGGTGGGGAAACCTGAGGATAAAAGAGTTAGTTTCGGGACAAAGCTCAAGTGGACTATTACAGTAATTGTTTTGTTTTTTATTCTTGCAAATATTTCTCTTTACGGATTGTCTTCAAATGCTCTGCAAAGATTTGAGTATCTCGCGATAATTCTCGGAACTGATTTCGGGAGCATAATTTCCCTCGGTGTAGGGCCAATAGTTATGGCTTCAATTATTCTTCAGCTGCTTAAAGGTTCGAAGATACTTGACATAGACACGACAACACCGGAAGGCAAAAAATTTTATCAAGGAATTCAAAAATTACTTGTATTGTTTTTCATAATTTTTGAAGCAATGGTTTACGTTTTAATGCAGGGACTTCAGGCAGCGCCGGGATTTACATACATTGTGATTACACAACTTGTGCTCGGAGGACTGGCAATTTTTTACATGAGTGAAGTTGTTGACAAATGGGGATTTGGCTCAGGTGTTTCATTGTTCATAGGTGCAGGAATAAGCTGGCGACTTTTTTCAAGCGCGTTCCAGTTTGTAAATCAGCAGGGAAGAAACTGCCTTCTTGAATTCAGCACAACACCCTGCTCTGGAAAAGTTCTTGTTTTATTGCAGGCAGTAATTAACAGATACCAGTTTGAATTTCTTTCTGCTCTCGCGGCAATTATAGCTACGGTATTAATATTCCTTCTTATTGTCTGGGCGCAATCACTTAAAGTTGAAGTTCCACTATCTTTTGGGAGAATAAGAGGTTACGGAATTAAATGGCCCCTATCATTCTTTTATACTTCTGTTATTCCTGTTATTTTTACAGCGGCATTAATTGCAACGCTGCAACTCTTTGGAGGAATTTTTGAAAATGCGGCAGCACCGTGTGTTTCAGGAATCGGAGAGTGCACAGGAATTTCAAGATTTGCATCCTACTTTGGATTTTTGGGGCATTTCATACAAGGGCAGCCGGTTTCAGGTTTGGCGTTTTGGCTTGGTTCAACAAATCTGGTTGAATTAATAATAAGAGGAGGGTTCCTGCCAATATATCTGCTGCAAGGAGTAACTCACACTCTGTTTTTTATGTTTTTCTCAACGCTGTTTGCGATATACTGGGTTAAGTCAGGAGGAATGGATGCAAAGACACAGGCACATAATCTTGCATCGTCAGGATTGCAGGTTGCAGGATTCAGGCAGGATGAAAGAGTTTTGGAAAGTATTTTAGACAGATACATAATGCCTTTAACCGTCATGGGCGGACTTGCAATAGGATTTTTGGCTTCAATAACCAATTTATTGGGAGCATTAATTCCGGGGACAGCAATACTTTTAGTGATAATGATTATGTTCCAGTTCTATCAAAACATTGCGCAAAAACATCAAACAGACATGTATCCTGCACTGAGAAAATTCGTGAGCGAATAAGTAGTTTTAAAAGATAAATTTTACTTGTTATAAAATGAAAAAAGAAATGAGCATGAGAAGTTTGCTGATATTTTTGAGTTTGCCGATGGCAATAGCACTTTTATGGGATATTGTTCCGCAGATAAAAAATTCAGCGCATTTTATTTTAAATCCTACAGCAGGATTTCTTCTTGAATGGGATTTAACTTACGGGATGATTGTTATCGTGTTCGTGCTTTCACTTTTTACAATTTTAATACAGAAATATGCGACAGACCAGCAAACTCTCAAGGAAATAAAAAAAGAGCAGAAAATTCTCCAGGAAGAGATGAAAAAGTTTAGAGAGCATCCTGAAAAACTTGCAGAACTTCAGAAAAAACAATTTCAGTTTATCCCAAAAACAATGATGATTAGCATGAGGGCTATTGCATTTACAGGAGTTCCAATTATTTTATTTTTCAGATGGTTCTCTGATTTTTTTACAGAACTTGGAAATCCGGTATTCCTTGGATTCATGAGCTGGTTTTGGTTTTACTTCATAGGTTTTTTAATTTTCAGCAGCATTTTCAGAAAAATTCTGGATGTAGCATAAAATGGAAGAAAAACAACAAGAAATGATATTTAAGCTGAGCATGTTTGAGCAGCAAATAAAACAAATTCAGCAGCAGACGCAGGCGATTGAAGAAGAAATTTTTAATCTTAGTTCATTGAGCGAACAGCTTGATGATTTAAGAAATTCAGAAGACAAGGAGATGTTCGCTTCGCTTGGGAGAGGAATATTCATAAAAACAAAAGTTCTTTCCGATGATTTTATCGTTGATATAGGGAATAAAAATTTTGTCAGGAAAACAATTCCCGAGACACAGGAAATGATAAATGAGCAATTAAGAAGGTTAAATGAAGCAAAAAAAGAACTTGACAATGCAGGTTATGAAATCAGCAAAGAAATTGAAAAAACAATAAATTCAATTGATTCGGAAAATAAAAATTAATCGTTCATCTTTCTCAGGAAATTATCATAAGTTAATTCTCCTTTTTCCGAGATAATTTTTTTAATATATTTTTTAGGCACAAATTCAAAACCAGGGTTTCTTATTTTTATTTTTGATTTTTTAGAGATTCGGTTCCAAACTTCGTGAAAATTTCTTTCTTCAAGTTCAACATTCTTGGGAGAATATTTCCATGAATCAGCAATTATGTAAAGAGGGATTTTCTCATTCTTTGCTATTTGCGCAATTACATTGCTCCCGACTTTATTTATGATTCCTTTTTTTAGCAGGGCATCTGCACCCAGGAATATTTTCTTCACTTTTTTTGTTCCTTGTTTTTTTGACAACGCAATTCCAAGAGCAGAATCAACAAACATAGTAACTTTTATTCCCGCTTTTCTAAGCTCTTTTGCAGTTTTTCTTCCCTGATACAACGGGCGTGTCTCTGTGTTGTAGACCTCAAATTTCTTTCCGTGCTTTTTTGCGTAAATCAAAGATTTGCTGACGTTTGTCGAATGGCAATGCGTAAAGATAACATCATTAGTTTTTATTAATCCCAACACAAAGGAATTTATTTTTTCCTGTGCGTCGTCGAAATGTTTCAGAATTTCGCGATAAGGATGGTTTTCCATTCTGTTCAAAACATTTGAAAGCATCGGTTCTGTCGGGCGCAAAGACAAAAGTTTTTTCTTTGAACTTTTCGTTGGTTTTAAAGAATAAGCGCGCAGGGCGGCTTTGGCTATGCTTCTCGCGCCCTGAATCTTAACTGATTTTATGTCTTTCACTATTTTGTCAAACCTCTTTTGATTTGAATTCATAACGAAAAAAAGTTACGAACATTTAAAAATTCTCTTTTTTTATTCTAATGATGCTCGAATCACTGGTGAATCCGAAAAGGGTTGCAAAAGGGCCGTGGAAAATGCTTTTTATCGGAATGCTTTATGCTTCATTGTCTCTTCTTCTTGTAAACTGGTTTTTTTCTGGAGATGCGGTTTTGAAGCAATATTCAGGAATGCTTGTAGTTACATTTTCAGTAATGTTTTCTCTGCCATTCATGTATTATCTTATTAAGATAGAAGAAAGAGAAGATGAAGAAGTTGCAGGTTTTTTCAGCGTCTGGAAAGTGCATAAAGATGCTGTTTATTCATTCATGTGGCTTTTTTTGGGCTTTGTCATTGCATTTTCATTTTGGTATATGATTTTGCAAAATCAACAATTGTTCAATGCACAGATAGAGACATACTGTATGATAAACAGTCCCGGAAGCATTGAATCATGCGTTTCTGCATATTCTATGAACATAATAAAACCAACCGGTTCTGCAACAGGAAGTGTCAGATTTTTGTCAATAATAAGCAACAACATTTATGTCATGATTTTCACTTTAATATTTTCTCTGATTTTCGGGGCAGGGGCTATCTTTGTCCTTGCATGGAATGCTTCTGTAATTGCAGCAGCTGTAGGAATATTCACACGATACAGCATAAGTGAAATTCCCTTCGGAATTGCAAGATACATGATTCATGGAATTCCTGAAATTGCCGCATATTTCATGACTGCCTTGGCAGGAGGAATATTTGGAGTCGGAATAATAAGAAACGGAGTAAGAAACAGAAGATTTTTACATGTTGTTGAAAATGTCGTCATGCTTTTGTTCATAGCACTTGTTCTTCTTTTGTTTGGAGCGTTGATAGAAGTTTATCTTACACCTGTTTTATTCAGGTAAGATTTAATTTCAGAAAGTTTAAAAGTCAGAGAGATGATTTGTAAAAATGGAACCATTGATTTTAGCAATTATTTTCATCAGTTTTTTTTGCACATATCTTGCCGTGCCTTTCTGGATAAAAAAAGCACATTTTTACAAATTAACAGGAAAAGACATTCACAAAAATGACAAAAAAGAAATTGCAGAAGGCGGAGGAATTGTTATTCTTGCAGGAACTTCCCTTGGAATTTTGCTTTACATTGCACTTAATACTTTTTATTTTCACAGCCAGGAAAATCTGATTAAAATTTTTGCGATGCTTAATGTTTTATTCATTGGTTCTGCAGTCGGAATTATCGACGATTTTTTCGGGTGGAAAAAAGGATTGAGCAAAAAGCTAAGGATGTTCATTGTATTTTTTTCAGCGGTTCCGTTGATGGTTATTAACGCAGGAAATTCATCAATAGTTGTTCCTTTTCTTGGAAGTTTAAACCTCGGGCTTTTTTATCCGCTTTTGCTTATCCCAATAGGTGTCGTAGGTGCTACAACAACTTACAATTTTATCGCAGGGTATAATGGTTTGGAAACCAGCCAGGGGATTATAATTCTTTCAGCACTTGCAATAGTAACTTATCTTACAGGAAATTCATGGCTCAGTGTGATTGCATTGTTCATGATTGCATCTCTTCTTGCATTTTACATTTTCAACAAATATCCTGCAGAAGTTTTTCCGGGAGATATTCTGACTTATTCTATAGGAGGAATGATTGCATCAATTACCATTTTGGGAAATATAGAAAAAATCGCTGTTTTCTTTTTCATACCTTATATAATTGAAGTTGGTTTAAAGATAAGGGGAAAACTTGAAAAAGAAAGTTTTGCAAAAGTCCAGAAAGACGGAAGTTTGGAAATGCCCTACCATAAAATATATAGTTTAACACATATATCCTTATTTATCTTAAAGAAATTCAAGAGCAAGGTTTACGAAAAAGAAGTTGTTTATTTGATAAATGCATTCCAGATTTTTATAATTGCACTTGGTTTTTTGGTATTTTTTTGATACGACTAAACTTTTAAACAGCAATTTCTTTTGATGAAGATGTCTGATGAATTGCTGAAATTTGACAAAGAAAGGTTGAAAAAAAGTTTTGAGAAAGCCAAAAAAGTTTTTAGTCAAAGGAAAGTCCAGTTAATTCTTATTTTTCTTTTGCTTTCAGCAATAATAATTTTTGGGATGTGGATGAGAGTTCAAAATCTTCCCCTGCTAAAAGACCAGACAACAGGAGAATATATCCCTACAGCACTTGACCCATTTTATTTTTTGAGAGTGGCTGAAACAATAATTGAACAGGGAGGACTGCCGGAAGTCGATAATATGAGAATTATTCAAGGAGGGATAGGGTATACTCACGAGATTCTTCCATGGCTGATAGTTTACATGCATAAAATCGCAAATATATTTGGAGATTACTCTATCCAATACATTGATGTCATTTCTCCGGTAGTATTTTTTGGGGCAGGATTAATTGTTTTTTTCTTTCTTATTTATTATTTAACCCATTCTAAGGTTACTTCTCTGATAAGCACCGCTTTTCTTATGGTAATTCCATCATACATTTATCGTTCTACTGCCGGATTTTCCGATCATGATATTGTAGGGATGTTTGCATTTTTTTCAGTTTTGCTGAGTTATAGTTTTGTGTTAAAATATTTCGACAAGGAATATGAAAAAAGAAATCTCCTTAGAAACTCTATTTTATTTGGGTTGCTGGTTGGTTTTTTATCCTCATTTACTATTGCAAGTTGGGGAGGTGTTGCAAATTTTGTTTTTTTGATAATTCCACTCTCCTCTCTTTTATTTTGGATAATAAAGTCGCAAAAAATTCATGATACAAACACAAAACATCTTAAGAATTTCATAATATTTTATTCTTCCTGGATTTTTTTTACAATATTGTCCGGTTTGATTTATGGGTTTTCATTATCCTCTCTTATTAACAGAACATTTTTAGGTTCAACGAGCATATTATCAGGAATTACTTTTTTATTTATTCTTGTGGACTTTTTAATCATCAGGTACAACAGCAAAATTTATTTCGTTAATCAACAGAATTTGAAAAAGTATAGAATTTTTTACAGCATATCTGCTGTTTTATTAATTGGATTGGTTTTTCTTACAGTAACGGGAAGATTATTTTCTTTTGTCTCGCTTTTCATAGACAGATTCATCCATCCTTTTGGAGCCGGAAGAACAGGATTAACTGTTGCTGAAAATGCACAGCCGTATTTAAATGACTGGATAAGCCAGACAGGAAAAAGATTTTTTTGGTTGGTTTGTTTAGGGATTTTCTTTGTGGGTTTGGATATTTCAAAAGGACTTGAGAAAAATAAAAACAGGATTATTTTCTTACTACTGTGGGCTTTCATGGTATCAGGAATATTATTCAGCAGGATATCCCCAAATTCTCTTTTCAATGGTTCAAATTTCATCAGCATACTTTTTTACTTTATTAGTATAAGTTTATTTTTTCTGTATTCCTTATGGCTTTATTTTAACCATAAAATCAATATCAAAAGCGAATTACTTTTGATTTTCGCGTGGCTAATCTTCATGCTAGTTGCAGGAAGGTCCGCTGTAAGAGTATTATTCATAATAACTCCCTTTGCATGCTTTATGGGGGGTTATGCGATTAACTCCTTTGTAAAATATTCTCTAAAAACAAAAGATGATCTGCTGAAGATTTTTTTAGTGATTGCAACAATAACAATCATAATCATATCTACCTATAGCTTCTTTATTTTTGTTTCAACATCATCGCAGCAGGCAAAATATGTTGGTCCTTCTGCAAATGCCCAATGGCAAGAGGCAATGAACTGGGTGAGAGAAAATACATCTGAGAGTTCTGTTTTTGTTCACTGGTGGGATTACGGTTTTTGGGTAGAATATCTCGGCAAGAGGGCTACATTAGCAGACGGGGGACATTTTGAAGGAGATTTTAGAGACCATTTGATAGGGAGATATTTACTTACTACGCCAAAACCTGAAACTGCATTAAGTTTTATGAAATCTAATAATGTCTCTCATTTGCTAATAGATCCAACTGACTTAGGAAAATACGGAGCATATTCCAGAATTGGAAGTGACAATTCAAGCATTGACAGATTTTCAACCATACCTTTAATTTCTTACAATTCAGAACAAAGCAAAGAGGAAAATGGAAAAGAAACAAGAGTATATTTGGGAGGAGTTTATGTAGATGAAGATATTGTTTATGGAGAAGGAGATAATCAAATATTTCTTCCACAGAATGGTGCAACATTTCAGGGAGCAGCAATAACATTAAACAAAAATGGAAATCAGCAATCATTTAATCAGCCAGTGGGAATTTTTGTTTACCAAAATAAACAATTTAGCATTCCGATAAGATACTTAGAGTATAAAAATAATCTGAATGATTTTGGAGGAGGATTGGATGCTGTAATAAAAATCATACCTTCCACAACCCAGAACCAAAATAACGTGAACATAGATTATATGGGTATGGCACTCTATCTCTCTCCAAAAGTTTCCAAGAGTTTATTTGCCCAGCTTTATCTTCTTAATAATGCATTTAATACATATCCTACAATAAATATTGCGCATTCAGAACCAGACCCTGTCATCAGCAATTTAAAATCTCAGGGTGCTAATCTCGACGAATTTGCCTTTATCGGAGGATTTAGAGGGCCAATAAAAATCTGGAAAGTTGATTATCCTGAAAATATTCTTGTAAAAGAAGAATTCCAAAGAACCGGCGGAACTTATGCTGAGTTTGATAATTTAATACTTAGTAATTGAGTTCCATAATCTTTAAAATGTTTTTGCTTTAAAATTATTGATGGGCAATAGTCATTCTGGCATTGTGATTATAATCGGGACAAAGGCGGAACTAATAAAATGCATGCCTGTAATGCTTGAATTGCAAAAACAAAAAAAAGATTATTGGTTTGTTCATACAGGACAGCATCCTTTAGGAAAAGCATGCGAGGAATTTAGCATAAAAAAGCCGGATTTTATTTTGAGCGAAGAGCCAGAGATAAGCACAAAGTTTTGGTCAAAGATAAGCGGAAATGCAGCTATTTGGTCTGTCTCCATGGTTTTCAAAATAAAAAACCTCATTAGAAAACTAAAACCAAAATATATAATTTACCACGGAGATACTATGAGTACGGCTATTGCTGCTTTTGCTTCAAGTAAAATTTTGAACGGCAAAAAATCATGGAAAAATGTCCATCTTGAGGCAGGATTGAGGAGTGGTTCTTTATTTGAACCATTTCCCGAAGAAATATCACGCAAAATTGCTGATTATTTTTCAGATATACTTTTTGCGGTTTCTGATTTAACTGAGAAAAATCTTAAAAAGATGATGAAAAAAAGAATGGTGATGAAAGTTGGGAATACTATAATTGATTCCGCAAGAATTACTTATGATAAAGCCAGAAAAAACCCATATAAAATTCATGGAGAGTATGTCCTTATTAATTTACACAGACATGAAAGTTTGAATAATAAAGAAAGAATGGTAAATATTGTCCGAATTATAAAAAAAGTAAAGATTAAAGCTATCTGGCCATTACACGATAATACAGAGCATTACCTAAAAAAATATAATTTATACGACGATGTTAAGAAAATGGAAAACATGGAAATTCTGCCACTTATTGACTACTTTAAATTTATTTTTTTGCTGGCAAATTGCAAGTATCTCATTACCGACGGAGGCAGTATTCAGGAAGAAAGTTTAGTTTTCAAAAAGCCATGCATTTTACTCAGGGAGAGAACAGAGAGACAAGAAGGATTAATAACAGGAATTAATTTTCTTACCGGGCTTGATGTTTATTTAGCCGGAAAAATTATTGCTAAAGCAGAAAACAATGAAATAGAAATAAAAGATTTTAAAAATCCTTATGGGGAAAAAGATTTAAGTAAAAAAATTATTGAAATTCTAAAATGAACAATATAATAGAATGGGTAAGCTGGATACCTTACAAATTAAAAACAGAAATTTTACCAAAAAAAGTAAAAAAGAGAATTGATTTGGATTTGTCTTTTATCGGGATAAACAAAAAGTTCAGGTTTTCCGCATTAGAAAAAGATGAAGGTTTGTCAAGACAACTAACAACTTTCGGTTTTAGAGAACCCATAAATTTAAGATACTCATCTATTTTTACTGGCAAGGATGACATAGTCCTTGATATTGGTGCAAATCTGGGCTTATTTTCATTACTTTCATTCAACGCAAAGAAAATAATATCAATAGAACCAATTAAAGAATGCATTCCTATCTTAAAGAAGAATCTCATGGATAATAATTTATCGGGTAAGTCAGAGGTGTTAAACATGGCTGTAGGTAAAAGAGGAAAATTAATTCTAGAAAAAAATAACAAAGTTAATTTGTCTATGGTTGTAGACAAAAAAGGCGCCAATACTGTGGAAGTAATAAGCCAGCCATTAGAATATTTTGTCGGAAGATTTCATGCAAATGCTCTGCGCATGGATGTGGAAGGTTATGAGTATGATATTCTATACAAAAAAATCCCAAGAGAGATAAATAAAATATCAATGGAGTTCCATACGGCCCTCCTCGGCAATGAAAAAATTGCTAAATTACTTGATTACTTTAATAAGGAAGGATTTTCTGTCCAATATTTAATTGAGGATCTTCCCATAAGATTATACCCCTTTTACACTATTTTAAAAAAAACAGGAATAATAAAAAGAATTGCTTATGTTAAAAAAAACTTAAACCCCCGAGATTGCATTAATTACATAAATGAGGGGAGGAAAGTAAAATATCTTTTCCTCAAAAGAGAATGATTATTAATTTCATAATTTTTAAAAATGAGTTCTGGCAATATTAGTAATGAAAAGTCAAAAAATAAAAGTCCATATTCTTGCAAGCCCCCACCCACAATTTGACGAGATTCTTGACTTTCCGCCTAAAGGGGTAAAATATTCCATTAATAGGGTTAAAACATCTTATCATGGATGGATTACGGAAAAGAAAATTGCCCTCCACGGACTGCTGATGTTTGTCCTTCCCATTCCAAGGATGACTCATACTAAAACAAATGCGGATTTAGTCCATTCAACGCGCGGGATTTTGCAGATAAAACAGAAAAAACCATGGATAGTAGATTGTGAAACAGGAGGGATATTTACTTCTTTTAATTACAAGTCATTAAAAAACCCGATTATGAAAAAAATTATTCTTGGTGCTCTAAGCTCAAAGGAATGTAAAAAAATTCTCCCTCAAAGCGAAGCCGCTAAAAAGGACTTGCTGAATGCCCTTGATTGCAGTGGTTTTAAGGACAAGATAGAGGTTCTCTATTTGGCAATGAGGCCCTGCAAAAAAAAGAAAATTAACAGAAAAGATAAGAAAGTTGTTCTTTTGTTCATTGGACAAAATTTTTACGGTAAAGGAGGTCATGATTTAATTAGAGCATATGAAATCTTGACAAAAAAATATGATAATTTGGAATTAAAATTCAAGGGGGACATCCCCGAGAAATATTTGCCCTTAGCTAAAAGACTTAAAGGATTAAAAATAATAAAAAACCATTTCCCGAGGGACGAATTATTTGACAGAATGTATCTAAATTCAGATATTTTTGTACTTCCAACCCACCAAGATAACTATGGTGTTGTTTTTCTTGAAGCGATGTCTGCAGGATTACCCATTGTAGGAACAACAAGTTTTACGGTCCCTGAGTTAATAGAGGAAGGAAAAAATGGTTTTTTAATTAAAACACCTTATTCTTGGGAAAATTATCTTAATCAGAGAAATGAATTTGAAGATAAAAAAGCTACAAAAGATTGGGAAAGATTACATCCGGAGATTATAAAGCAACTTGTTGAAAAATTGTCGATTTTGATTGAGAACAGGGGATTAAGGGAGAAAATGGGAAAAGAAAGCAAAAAGATGATAGAGGATGAAAACGGGAAATTTAGCATAAAAAGGCGAAACAAACAATTAAGAAAAATTTATGAAGAAGCCTTGAGAAATTAGATTATGGAATTATTAAACAAAGATAATGAGCATTTATTGGAAAATTTTGCAAAAACCACGGAAAACAACAGTCCTCAATTTTCGATTCAGTGGAAAAATGAGGTAGAAAAATCATATGGAAATTGTACTCCAAATTATTACCTGAACAAAATAGGAGAAAATGTAAAAACAATTTTTCCTTTTTTTCTTGTTAAAAGCAAAATTTTCGGAAACAGGTTAATCTCATTGCCTTTTGCAGATTTCGGGGGCCCTTTTGGAGAATTTGATGAGAAATTTCTTGGAAATGTCTTGGAAACACTTAAAGAAAACGAAGGCGTTTCAAAAATAGAGATAAGACTAAATGACTTCGTGGATGAGTACGAGAAAATGGAAAAAATCCTTATTAAAAAAGGATTCGAAAAAGAATTTAAAAAAAATCAGTGCATCTTAAAGCTCAAGGGTGAAGAAGAGTTATGGAATGATTTTAATAGGATAACAAAAAAGGGCGTAAAGAAGGCACAAAAATCAGGATTGGTTCTTAAGGATATTAATAACGATGAAGAATTAAATTCATTTTACAAACTTTATTTCAAAAATATGAAAAATTTTGGCACCCCTCAGCATAGTTATGATTTCTTCAAAAATCTTATGGAAATTATGGGCGAGAAATTTAAGGGATTAAACTGCTATAAAGACAGCAAACTAATAGGTTCACTTATTGCCCTGCACACGAAAGAATATGCATGCGCCGCATACACCGCTTCCGAAAAAAAATTTCTTGTTTATCAGCCGAATGATTTGATTCATTGGGAGATTATAAAATGGTGCGCAAACAAAGGGATTAAGTATTTTGATTTTGGACAGTGCAATGCAAATTCCGAAGAAGGCACGCATGAAAGGGGAATATTCAAATTCAAAAGCAAATGGGGTGGGGAAATGTACAACAGATATTATTTTAATTATAATTTTGACAAAAAAGACAAACTGGAAAGTGCAAAAGAAGAGAGAGAGACCCTTGTAAAAATCTGGAGAAAAGTTCCTTCATTTTTAATTAAAATTTTGGGGCCAAGGATTGCATCCCAGCTTGCACTTTAAAATGAAAAAATCATTCACTCTCAGGGTTGACTTGGAATCAGACAAAGGGATAAAAGAAGGTGTTCCAAAACTTTTGGATTTGCTTAAAAAATATGGCATTAAGGCATCTTTTTATTTGTCCATGGGGGGAGAATCAGACATTCTGGAAATATTAAAGCACAGGGGAAAGTTAAAAACTTCCGGCGAAAGAAGCGTCAAGATATGGTCTATAAAAGAAAAGGTGAGAATGGTTTTGTTCCCAAAAGATTTCGTTAAGAGAAACATAGGAATCCTGAAGAGAATACTTGAAGAGGGACATGAACTTGGTGTTCATGGATGGAAGCACAGGGAATGGACTCGTGGACTGAAAAAGATTGGCATTGAAAACACGATTAGAAAATCAATAAAAAAATATGAAAAATTTTTTGGGAATAAACCAATAAGCTTTGCGTCTCCGGGTTTTAATACAAATAAGGATGTTATGGAAGCATTGGAAAAGAATAACATAAAATTTGTCAGCGATTTTCAGGGAGATAAACCGGAAAAACACGGAAAGATAAAAAACATCCCTATTACCATCCTCGGAAAGGAAAAAATGCCTGTAATTGAATATTTGGTTTCTTTAGGCAAAAATGATGGAGAAATACTAGAGATAATAAAGGAAGAGATAACAAAAAGAGAACTGGCATCATTTTATATTCACGGTATGTTTGAACCAAGGTTCAAGAGAGATGTTTTAGAGGAAATATTTAGGTTTGTAAAAAGAAAAAAAATTAAAGATAAAAGAATTATTGATTATTAGATTTATTTCCAATTAATGAAATATAAAGTTCTTTATATTTTCCAGCAACAACTGGCCAGTTATTTTCCCTTAAGTATCTTTCACATTCTCTCACCATTTTTTTATAATTATCTTTTTTCATAGACTCTTTTATAACACGCGGAAAATCATCTTTATTTTCTGCAATCCTCAAAGACCCATATTTTCTTGCCATTTCCTTAAAGAAAGGAATGTTGCTGGCAACAACAGGTGTTTTTGAAGACATGGCATCTGAAAAAACCCCGCTCCTTACCCCTCCCCTATATGCCTGTATAATCAAATCTGCGGCTGAAAAATACTTCCACCATAATACATCAGGAATTTCCTTCAAATCAAATCTCACAAATTTTTCAAATCCTTTTTCTTTCACAATTTCCTTGTTAAGACTAATATAATTTCTTGTTTTTTCCTTGTTTCTTACATTAACCCCTTTGGGGTTGGTTGCAAAAACAATTGTCTTTCCTATCTTATCCGCCTGACTGATTATTATATCCGCCCCAACATCTTCTGTAAGGTTTCCCATCATAAGATAAACATTACCTGTAAATTTCAGCTCTTTTTTTGCCCTTGACTTCGGCAAGAGATTAACATCATAAATAAGTCCTTGGGGGACTACTTTTATTCTTGAATCATTAAAATTATATTCTTCTATCAAAATATTCTTATAAAACTCTTCATTTACTAAAACCATATCAGAAACCCAATTTATCATCCTATTTTGAAAAAAGTACAACATTTTTCTAAAGATACTTTTTATGGCTTTTTTGTCTACCCTTTTTTTGTTTGAAAGAACAGTATGCATATGAAGCACTATTTTTTTATTTAACATAAAAAAACGCGACAAAACTAAAAAGAAAGGCAACCCGTAAAGCCCAAGAAGGTTATATTCATGCTGTAAGTGAATTATATCATATTCTTTTAATTTAGGGATTATTTTAAAAAAGGATTTTAATGAGCCTGCAGTGTAAGTTATCAAGTTTATATCAACCCCTTTCTTCCTGGTTTCATTTACAATGTATTGTGAAATTTTTGACAGTGCCTTTTCCGACTCCGAATCGGGAGAAATTAATGCCACTTTCATAAAAATTTTGGAGAAGTATTGTTTATAAAATTTATCGATGTCAGGGACATATTCAAGAAATAAAATTGTATTTCACAATGCATATAAACTTTTAAATGAGGATTTTTCTGTTCTAAAATGAATGAAATAAACTTTTCAACAAGTGTAAAAGAGATTAAAGAAAGGGTTTTGCAAATTTTTGATAATTTTGACAAAGAAGTTAAAAAAGGAGAGAGAAAAAAAGCATTTATTACGGGAATTACTGGGCAAGATGGCTCATATTTAGCTGAATTTTTGTTAAAAAAAGGATACGAAGTTCATGGATTGGTAAGAAGGGTAGCTTTGGAGGACCCACATCACAGACTTAAAAGAATTTACCATATAAAGAACAAATTAATTTTACATCCAGGAAATATAGAAAGCTATTCCCGTTTAATAGATTTATTTGATAAAATTCAACCAGATGAATGTTATCATCTAGCAGCACAAAGCTTTGTACACGAATCTTTTGAAGATTCTTTCTCTACCTTCATTACAAATATTCAGGGGACACTTAATATACTAACTGCTCTCAAAAATAGATCTCCAAAATGTAGATTTTATTTTGCGGCATCATCAGAAATGTTTGGAAAAGTTGAAGAAATACCTCAAACAGAAAAAACTCCTTTTCATGCACGTTCCCCATATGGGATTACAAAAGTTACTGGCTTTGATCTAACAAGAAATTTCAGGGAGTCTTACAATATTTTTGCGTGCAGTGGAATACTATTCAATCACGAATCTCCAAGGAGAGGTCATGAATTTGTTACCAGAAAAATAACCTCTTCAATATCAAAAATAAAAGAAAATCAGGATTTTTGTTTAGGACTTGGAAATTTAAATGCAAAAAGAGACTGGGGTTTTGCAGAAGATTATGTTGAGGCAATGTGGCTAATGCTACAGCAAGAAAAACCAGAAGACTACGTGATATCTACAGGAGAGACCCATACAGTAAGAGAGTTTGTTGAAGAAGCATTCAAGGTCGCAGGCTTGCTCCCAATAACATGGCATGGTGAAGGCATCAATGAAATTGGAAAACATAATGGGAAAATAGTTATAAAGATTGATGAAAACTTTTCTAGGCCTGCAGAAGTTGACCTTCTTGTTGGAGATTTTTCAAAAGCAAAAACAAATCTTAATTGGAAACCAAGAACAAAATTTGAAGATCTTGTTAGAATAATGATTAAAGAAGATTTAAAAAAATAAAAAATTATTGTATCTAAAATAATAACAACTATCCAAAAACTAAAAGTCCCTCTGTTGAGTTCCTCACAATTACATAATTAATCAACTCTTCTCTTATTTTTATTTTTTTATTTTTTAAGTGATAGAATAATACCCTTTCTAAAAGACACATATGTTCTGTCTTAAATTTCTTATAAAACATTTTTGGGAATAAAAGAAATACTCCAAAAAAAGATCTTGGTAATTTTTTTTGTTTTTTGTTTAATTTCTTATTGATAAAAAGAAAAAAATTAACATAGTTCTTTTCAAAGAAAAAAAAGATTTTTTGAAAGAAAGTTGGTTTAATTGAAGCATTCTTTTGTACTATTTTTCTAAAATTATCATATAAGGAGCAATATGATTTAAAATTCTCAAATTCTTTTGTTATACAAAACATATCATTTATTTTATTCTTATAAGAATCATTTATTTTAGGTACAATAATTTCATTTTCCTTTAATTTGAAATTTTCTAGTTTAATAGTGTCAAATGGAAGAAAATCAAATCTCAATCTAATAAAATAATTATATGAAACTCTTTCTTTTTTCATATATTCTTCAAGGAGATCAAAAGATTTCCTTATTTTATATAATTGTTGGTAGATGTTCCTAAAATTAAATCTAAAAGATTCCAAGAAGAGAATTGTTTTATAATTTTGTTTATTTAAAAGCCTAATTTCAGGTTGGATTATCTCATCAACATCTGAGAATTTAACTTTCTCTAATCTTTTATAATTTAGCAATTTTACTTTTTTAAAATCCCCGTCATCTTCTGAAAAACAAAAGATATCATGAGATCCTATTTGGTCCAATAAATTTTTCTTGATGTAAGGGTAACATAATTCCAATGTTCTGGCTTGCCCAGAAAAACACAAGGCAACATTTTTTACAGAAGGTTTTTTATTTTTCATTTTAAATTCTATACTTCCTTTTCAAACTTAACAAGCAATATCTATTTAAATTTTGTACAATACTTTAATCTAATCATTTTTATATAGTTTTCTTGTAATAAAAACCATCTATTAATGTATCAAAAAAGTCACCAAAAAGTAGTAGTAATTAGATAAGTATCATTATACCTTTGGGAGTATTGGGAACTAGATTTGAAGAGAATAGGTTTGATTAATTTAAAAGATTTAAAAAATAAAGGAACAGTCCATAATAGGGTTCTGTAAGATCTTCGGTTGGTGAAATGGGGGTGATTCTTAAATCCACAAGAAATAAATAGCTTAATTTATAATTTTTATTATGATTATGGAAACACTTGAGAAAGATGGAAAAAGATTTGCATTTGTTATAAGAAAAGACTCAAACATCCAAGGTAAAGAATTTCTAAGCAAAGATGAAGATTTAATTCAAGTTGGTTTTATGAATCTCAAAAAGGGAGATTCAATTGACCCCCATTTTCATAAATTTTATGAAAGAAAAATTGAGAGAACGTCTGAAGTAATATATATTTTAGAGGGAAAGGTCAAGGTTAATATATATGAAAATAAAAAGAAAGTGATAGATACAATAATTGAAAAAGGGGATTTGATTGTTCTTTTATCCGGGGGGCATGGATTCGAGATTTTAGAAGACACTAAATTCTTTGAAGTCAAACAAGGGCCTTTTATTGGAGCTGAAAATGATAAAGAAAAATTTGAGGAAAAATGATTCCAGTATGTAAACCTTGGTTGCCGGGTAAAGAAAAAGAATATCTTAATGATGCCATAAATACTAATTGGATAAGTAGTAATGGAAAATATATCACTAAATTTGAGGAAGAATTCTCTAAATTTTGTGGGACCAAATATGGAATTAGTTGTTCTAGTGGATTTGGAGCATTGCATTTGGCTTGTGCAGCACTAGGTTTAAAAAAAGGTGATGAAGTCATAGTTCCTAACTTTACAATGATTGCACCCATCAATGCCATAATATTAACAGGAGCAAAACCTGTTCTAGTTGATGCAGACCCTAAAACATTTTGTATTGATGTTAATCTAATAGAGAAAAAAATTACTAAGAAAACTAAAGCAATTATTCCTGTACACATTTATGGACACCCTTGTGACATGGACCCTATTCTAGAGTTAGCTAAAAAATATAATCTTTTCGTTATTGAAGATTCTGCAGAAGCACATGGTGCAGAATATAAAAATAAGAAATGTGGAAGCATGTCTGATATTAGCTGTTTTAGTTTTTATGCTAATAAAATATTGACAACGGGGGAAGGAGGAATGTGTGTCACAAATAACCCAGAACTAGCAGAAAAAATTAGAAAATTAAGAAATCATGCTTTTGAAGTGCCACGTTTTACACATAATGAAATTGGTTTTAATTATAGATTAACAAATCTTCAGGCAGCAATAGGATTTGCCCAAGCAGAAAATGCTGACATGTTAGTGGAATCGAGAAGAAATATTGGAATTCAATATAATCAGTTCCTTAAAGAGGTAGGGGGATTAATTCTTCCTGTAGAAGAACCTTATGCTAAAAATGTTTATTGGATGTATGGGGTTGTTTTGACGGACGAAATTAAGACAAGTAGGGAAGAAATTGTTAATAAATTAAGAGAAAAGGGGGTTGATACTAGAAATTTTTTTATTCCCGTGCATAAACAACCTGTTTTTATTAAGGGAGAAATAGAAAATGCTCCAGATTGCTCTGGAAACTTTGAAATATCTGATAAAATAAGCGAAAGGGGTTTTTATCTTCCTAGTTCTAGTGATCTAAAAAAGGAGGAAATTCAATCTATTTGTGAGATATTAAAAGAAATTTTATCAAAAAATCAATAACGTTGTGTCTGTGCAATAAAGTGTGATTATATAGACATATGTTTATATATGCATAAAAAAACATTATAAATTAGATGAAAAATATTAACTTAAATAAAAAAATAATTGTGTAGTTTTAAAAATGAATAATCTTGGCCTTTTAGATGCAATAACAGAAAGAATTGAAAGTTTTTTCGTTCTTATGAAAGAGGGTTATAAATTCAAAGATAAACTTATAATTTTAAGATTTCATCTTAAGACACCTTTACACTTATTAAACTATCTTTTGGGAATAAAAAATTCACGAAGATTATATGGAAATGTTTTTATCAAAAATCGTTATGGTTTATTCTTCTGCGGAAATAATTTTTCAAGTGTCTTTGGTGTGGGTTCTATGTCTGAACCTATTGTAAGAAAAGAACTTATTATAAAAAAAGGTGTTATGATGGATATTGGGGCTAATTGTGGTATGTTCACAATTCCCACAGCAAAAATGTTAGGGAAAAATGGAAGAGTCATATCCATTGAGCCAGATAAAAAAAATATAAAACTCCTTAAAAAAAATGTGGGCTTAAATAATCTAAAAAATGTAGATGTAATTGAAAAAGGAGTTTTTTCTAAAAAAGGAAAAATGACCTTTTATCTTGATGACATTGGAACTGGAGGCCATTCTTTATTAAAAAGTGAGGTAAAGAAAAAAGAGATTATTTCTGTAGATACTATTGATAATACACTAAGTAAACTTAAGATAAATCATGTAGATCTTATAAAAATTGATGTTGAGGGTGTTGAAATTGAGGCTTTCAAAGGGGCAAAAAAAATTCTGAAAAAATCCCACCCTAAAATAATTTTTGAGGCATTAAGTGAACACAAAAGAGAAGAAATATACAAATTTTTAAATCAATATGGTTATAAGATAAAAAAAATAACTGACTGCAATTATGTTGCTGTCTAAAATTTTCTGAATAATCACATATTCTTACCAACTTTACCCATAATCATTATTTTTTAATCAATATAAAGATTCATATAATTCCCAATGTTCTTTTGCAACCTTTTTCCATGAGCGTTCTTTTAAAAGTTTTTGTGCTCCTTTTTTTAGTTTATCCCTTAATTTTTTAGATCTGCTTACTTGAATTATTTTAGCTTCAAATTCTTTTATTGAGTCTGCCGTTAAACATGCACCATATTTTTTTTCTATTTCTTTAAAGAAAGGATTGTTCCAAGCAATTATTGGCTTTAAGTACATCACTACTCTTGAAAATACCCCGCTTAAAGCGACAACACTCCAGTAGGGAAGTAAAATTATGTCTGCATTTTTGGCATATTTTTCGAATTCATTTTCTTCCAATCTTCTTGCTTCTATTTTAAGATTTTTCAAAACTTTTTCTTTTTTTCTTAGACCATATAATGTTTGTTTATCTTCAAGAGACCACACAGGTCCCACAATAAGAAGATGTATATTTGGATTTTTTTCTATAACTTTTATAGCCCGGTCATAACCTTTTATTTTCCCTATTGATCCAAAAATCACGCATTTAATTAATTCCATGGCCAATTTCAATTATTTTTATTTTTTTCTTGTCTATTTTATAATCTACAACTAAAGTTTTTTTCATTCCATAGATTAGGGCAACAATTTTGTCAGAAAAAAACACTACCAGTTTTGTAGAGATTGGAAGGATAATTTTCTTTATAAGTGTAAAAAATTTATTTCTTGTATATATCTCTTTTTTGTTAGGAATAGTTCCAAATGTTAGAACAATTTTCTTTTTATTAAGTTTTAATCTTATTAATTTTGGAATAATGCCCAGTCCAAATGGGTGAAAAAGAGAATGATCAAATATTACGTGGAAGACATCAAAATCATTGTAATTTGTCTTATTTGAAAGCGTTGCATCAAAACCTTGTTTTTTCATTGCTTTTACAAGAAATTCCGCATATGATTTTAATCCGCCTTCATCTGTTACATACATGAGAACTTTCATTTTAACAAAAATAGAGTCATTATTTAAAAATTTATGGGGCATTTTTCATTAATTGTTTCTCTTTCTTCTTACTCAAAATCAAGCCAAACATATAGGACCAACTACCAATTATTGTCGCTCCTGTTACACCGTAAACCACAAATGAATTCCCATATTCATTTAGAAATAAAATTGCTAAAACATTTAGAGTTATATTCATAAACAAAGAAATAATTAGGAGTTTTGTGACAATCATGGGCTTTCCTTTTGCAGCAAAATAACTAATATAAATACCATTTAAGGGAATACTTATTAATAATAAAGAAAGAAATCTTAGAAGATTTATGGAAAATATGTATTCTCCCCCATAAATAAGATTAATTATAAAAGATGATGATAATAAAACAAATAAAAATAATGCGAATGAAATCCATAATATTATCAAAAGGGATTTTTTGAATCCTCTTTCTAATTGTTGATTTTTTAACTTACTAAAAATTGGAAGTAAAACTGTTGAAAAACTAATTAAAGAAGTCATAGCAGCTATAAGAGTGAATGCGGCCCTATAGTACCCTATGTATTCTGAAACAACAAATCTTCCAAGCATTACCATGTCAACATATCCAAAAAAAGCCGTTGTTATTGTTAGTGCAGAAACAGGAAGAATAAACTTATTTACTTTTTTCTTTTCTAAAAAAGAAATTTTTTTCTCTTTTTTAGATAAATACTCTAATTTATTTTTAGATAAAAAAATGAGAAAAATTAAAGAAATCAAATAAGAAAAACCTAATCCAAGTATTATAAGAAATAAAAGAGATTCACTTGAAAAAAGTTGTTTTAAAGAAAGCAAAACCACTAAAGGAATTATAATTAATCTCATTGCCTGGAAAATTATCTCTTTGTAAAAAATTCCTTTAAAATAATTTAATGCTTGTAAAATTGATTGCATAAATGCCACAATCCCTGCAAATAAAATATACAGAGATCCTGCTATTAATGCTAAAAAGATAGGCTTCTGATAATAAGCATTTGAGATAAATTTTGCAGAAATTATTAAAATTAACATTGAAATAAAAATTAGAAATAACTTTAACTTTCCTAAATAAATAGTATAAGATTTCGCTTTATTCTTTTTTTTGTTTTTTCCAAATTCTTTTGAAACAAATCTGGTTAAGGTTACTCCAACACCCAATTCAGAAAATGTGGAAAGGATTAAAATTGTCGATAAAGCTAAACTATACAACCCGAATAATTCTGGCATCAGTATTCTTGCTAAAATTATTGTAAATAATAATGAACCTGCTTTTGCGGTAATATTTGTTAGAAATTGAAAAATACTGTTTTTAACAACAATACCTGTATTTCCGGAAAAATCTCTTTTTTTTATTCTCCTAAAGATATCTCTAATATGAATCAGAATATCTTGTTTCATTTTTGAAACAACAATTTTTCATTTTTATTCTTTATGGAACTATAACTTTTAAGAATTATGCGCAAAAAAAGCATAATCTAAATGGTTAGGAAAACCCAAATAAGACGCCTTATTTTATTTTAAGATTTAATATTTCCAAATATCCAATTTTTTATTGATTAATTTTTCTGTTTTTTCTATTTCTTTCAAAAAAAATGCCCTTTGTAATAATTTTTTATCAGAAGGTTTGATAATGGTTTGGATTTGCCTAGCATTATCCACTTTCCTATAAAATTTTTGTATTTTCTTTTTATTTCCTCCCAAAATTTCTTTTATTTTTAATCTTGTTGTAAAAGGAATTTTATTGTATGCATAAAAAATTGCTTTCATAAAAAGAGAGTAATTCGTCTTGGCTGAATAATGTACATTCCTAAAATTTGGTTTAAATTTGTTATCAATTTCTAAGAAATCGCAAACTTTCTTATACTCTTTTTCAATATCTTTAATATAATCATCAAATAGTATTATATGAACATTTTTCTTACCAAAAAAAGTTATCCACCTTTTCAAATTCTCATAATATAAAAGTTCTCTTAATGTAAATACAAGTTCCTTAACATCATTATATCCTCCAGCATCAATATTGGATCTTAAAATATCAATAGGGCTTCTTAATATAATTATTATCTTAGAATTTTTGTTAAATTGTTTTATTTGTTTAGGAGCATTTAACGAACCGAAAACATGAGAAGAATCCCCAAGAAATTTCTCATTCTTTGCTTCTTTAAATAGAGACAGATATTTCTCTTCGGTGTTGAAGTATCTAGAATTATTATCTTCATACTCTCCAAAAAAATTAGGTCTTTGCTCTCTTGACATAAGAATTTCTGGATGTTGGTTTAAATGACTAGTCCATGAAGAAGTTCCTGCTCTTGCTACACCAACTAAAAATAAGTTTGGCTTTCTTATTTTACCAGCACCCATCTTTTTAATTTTCATTTATTATTTTTATTTTTTAAAATTTTTTTTATCACTTCACAGTATTTTTCAATGTCCTGTTCTGTTAAAAGATATGAACTTGGAAGATTGATACCTCTGGAAGAAATGTCGTAAGACACTGGATTATCCTTTTCTGAACCTGTTTTATATCTCCTATAAGCAGATAAAGAAGATAGGGGGTAGAAAAAAGGTCTTACAAGAAGACCTTTTTCTTCTATCTTAGCCATTATTTCATCTTTTGTTATATTGTGTGAATTCCCAATTACCAAGGAAGAAAGCCACGCACCATTATAAATTTCTTCTGAATCAAGATTAAATTGTAGATCATCTATGTTAGATAGTCTTTCTTTATATTTATGAAATATCCATCTTTTTTTATCAATTATTTCTTTCAATCTAGTGAATTGGGCATATCCTAATGCGGCACCCAAATTATTGGGCATATATTTTGGAGAGGGAGTAAGTATATCATGAACATTTTCAGGATATCTTCCATGATCTCTCAGTATTTTGGCTTTTTTGTAAAGTTCCTCGTCATCAAGAAGAAGGATTCCTCCTTCTCCCCCTGTAGTTATTGTTTTTGTAGAATGAAAGCTAAAAACAGAACCTATACCAAACTTTCCTGCTTTAATTCCTTTGTATGTTGAGCCAAGAGCTTCTGCAGAATCTTCTATAATCGGGATATTATATTTTTTGGAAATTTCCGTTATTCTTTCCATATCTGGCATGTTTCCATAAAGATCAACAATTATTATTGCCTTTGTTTTGTTTGAAATCTTTTTTTCAATAGATTCTGGATCAGCACACCAATTTTTTTCGTCCACATCACAAAAAACAGGGATGGCTTTGCAATATGTTATGGGTGCCGCTGTAGCAGTCCATGTAAGATCAGGAACTATTATTTCATCCCCTTCCCCAATACCCAGAGAAAGAAGCAATAAATGGATGGCTTGAGTACAATTAGGAGTCATAAGAGCATATTTCCTATTATGATATTCTGCAAAATCTTTTTCGAATTTCTCTATGTAATAATTTCTATTATCTCCTAATTTTTCATCTGTCAGCGCTTCCCCCACAATTTTTCTTTCAACATCAGTTATCCATGGGCCATACATAAATTTTTTATTCTTCTCCTTCTCCATTTTTCAAATATTATTATTTCTTTTAGTATAAACTTCATAAATTGCTTTTTATTATTTGTGAAACTATGATTGGTATCTTCCAGTGAAGTTTTAAAAGTAAATAGTATGATAAACTTTAAATAGATTTATTGAATTTTTGAGTCATAAGAATTAATCGAAAAATATTGATAAACTAAATAAAAATGGCTAAAAAAATAATAAAAATTGATTTTAGGTATTATTGGGGGCATTTTAATCCTGAAGACAACATCATAATCAATCTTTTGAAAAAAGATTACAATGTAATTATAGACAAGGACAATCCAGATTATGTTTTTTATTCTACATATGACAAAAAAAGACCCATAAATTCCAAAACTTTCGGGAGGATTGGAATATTTATTGAAAGAAATTTTCCTAATCTTTACAGAGTATTAAGGGATGTATACTATTTCAGAAGAGAAAGATGGAAAATGCCTGTTATTGAGGGTGATTTTGTAAAGATTTTTTTCACAGTGGAGAATGCAATTCCCAATATGAATAAGTGCGACTGGGCATTCACTAATGAATTTGATGAAATATTAAAACATCCGAGACACCTGAGAATTTCAAACTACACCTTTTACTCTGTAAAAGACCCAAAAGCACTCATAAAGGACAAAAATTACAACCCTGAAAAAATTCTGAAAGAGAAGAAAAAATTCTGTGTATTCATCTGTTCCAACGACGTGGCTTTCAGAAATAAATTTTTCAAGGCGCTTTGTAAATACAAAAAAGTTGAATCCTGGGGGAAAGTGCTGAATAACATGGGAAAAGGAATTCCAAAAGTTTACGAGATAGAAGGCAAAAAATCAAAAAAAGAAACAAGAAGATATATTCCTGAAGGATTTTTGAAACAGTATAAATTCATAATAGCTTTCGAGAATGCATCCCATAGAGGTTATACTTCGGACAGAAAAATAGAGCCAATGATGGCAAATTGCATCCCAATATATTGGGGAAATCCTTTAGTTCATTGGGAGTTTAACACAAAAAGCTTTGTTAATTATCATGAGTTTGAGAAGGAAATTAAAAAAAACATCCCAAAGATAATTTTTGATATTCCTTTAATTGGATGGTTTACAAAAAAACGTGTCGAGAAAAAAACTTTGAAAAAAGTTATTCAAAGAATCAAAAACCTTGACAAAAATGAGGAGTTATATCTCGAAATGTTAAAAGAGCCATGGTACATTGATAACAAGCCTTCGAAATACCTTGACAAGGATTTGATAAGGAAAAGGTTGAAAAAAATTATTGATTCTCCAAAGCAAATTTCTTAATTTTACAGAATGTAGGGAATAGGGACAGGAATTATGAATTTTCCTCTAAATCCTTTTTCTCTTAATTTTGGAATAATTATATCTTTTATATTCCATGCTAAAATCAAGGCATGAGTCGGTTGTGGCTCTTCAAAAAGAACTGATTCTTCTTTAATTGGAATGTGCACACCAGGAGAATATGTGCCTATTTTCAAACTCTTATATTCAAGTAAACAATCTATAGTTTCTGTTCCAATTTTGCAAAAATTGAGCAGGGTGTTTCCTTTAGCAGGAGCTCCTATGCCCACAATTGTTCCACTTTCATCTTTTATCTTAAATAAAATTTCCCTAAATTTTTTCCTATTTTCAAAAACACTTTCAGAAAAAATATCATAAGTTTCTTTAGAGTAAAGGCCAAACTCCTCCTCTTCTTTTAATATTCTTAAAATGTTGTCTGAAATCGAATAATCACCTTTATTACAAGCAAAAACCCTCATTGAACCTCCATGTGTCTCTATTCTCTGTGCATCAAAAATATCCATCCCATATTCATTAAAAAGACATATTAGAGATTTCAAAGAATAATATCTTAAATGTTCTGTATAAATAGAATCATATTCTCTTTTTGATATAAGATCTATAACATATCCAGATTCCTCTATAAAAACCCCTTTTTTGTCCAAAAGCATTTTTATGCCTTTCATAAAAGAATCTAGCTCCTTAACGTGTGCAAAAACATTTGTTGCAGTTATTATTTTTGCTTTTCCGAATTCACTTAATGTCTTTAATGCAGTTTCTTCATTAAAAAAAAGTTTCAAGGCAGGAATTTTTTTTTGGCTTGTGAGCTCCGCAGCTTTTGAAGGATCAATATTCAAAACACTTATTTTATATGGAAGATAATTTTCAAGTAAAGTCCCATCATTTCCCCCAATATCTACTGCAAGATCTCCTTCACTTAAATTGAACCTCCCCATAATAATTTCTACTAAGTCATGGAAATCTCTGACAAGTCCTTTATTTGAACCTGTTGTATAAATAAAACTATCTGTAAATAAGATTTTTGGGTCGGGAGCATACCCTAGCTGAACCAAACTGCAATCTTCACAAAAATAAACATCCAATGGAAAAAAAATTTCTGGTTCTTTTATTTTTTCTTCTGTTAAAAAACTACCCGGATTTGGATGATGGCCAAGAGACAAAAATTTATACAAATTGTTTGAAGAGCATATTTGGCATTTTTGTTTGTTAATTGTTTCAGACATAAAAAATCAAAAAAACGTTTGTTTAAAAAGAATGTGGTTTTATATTCCATTCTGAATAAATTAAATCAAAAATTCCTAAAAAAAAACAGTTTTTATTCTTATATTTTTTATTTTTTCAAAAGAGAATCATAAATAGCTCTAAAATTATGCCAAACTATCTGGGGTTTATTAAATTCCATTTTCTGACGGGATAAAAAGGCAAAACCCTCCTTCATTAAGTGTTATATCTTTAACATCTCCGGAAAAATCAGCAGAATAAACATGTAAAAGCCCACTTCTTTGCCCACCATCAAAAGCAGTGTCCATAAACGGAAAATCTCCAAAATAATCAATATCATTTTAAAAAAATATCCAATAGAGAGAAGAATCTGTTAAGTCAAATTCTTTATGTGTTGGTGCTAAAATATCCTTAAATTTCTTTGATTTTAAGATTGCACTTCCTAACTTTCCACTTCCCCGGGTTAAAAGTATTTTTTATATTTCATTTAATCCACTTTCAGAATTTTTCCTTTTTCCGTGGGAATGCATGAAACCCGTAAGTATTCCTCTTCCGAGCTTAAATCAACTCTTTTATCAACCATATCCTTTGTTCCATTAATAAGGTGCAATAAGATTCCTTGTTTTAATTTAGAGTGTATTTTTTCCCTTTTATAGTATAAAAATAAAAGTTTATGTTTGTTTTTAAATTTTGTTTTTTACTATCTCAAATTTAAACCTTATGCTTCCTTTCAAAAAAGGAAACAAGTTAAACCATAATCTTACAAAAACATTGGGGCGCTTGTTTAAATTCCTTAAAATTATCGGCGTTGTATAACTGCACTCTTGCCCTTCCTCACAGACAAAAAAACTATCCCATGAAAAAGTTCTATAATGATTCATTCTTGTTCTCTGATACATGTTGTCAAAATTCAAGCTCAATTCCAAAACACAATTATTCCTTGCTACCCTTGAAATCTCAGATAAAACAAATTCCCATTTTTCAGGTCTTACTTCTTCCAAAGCGTGGGATGAAAATATATGCTCAAAAGTATTGTCAGGAAAAGGCAATCCCTTTTCAATATCAACAACTTTGTCAGGGTTCACATTTTTTGCAATGTCTATGTTCATAAATCCCCCTTTTTTCACATTACCACAACCTATATTTAATCTTGTGAACTTTGGTTTTAGGTGTTTTCTTGGCATTTTTACTTTATTTTTTGCTTAATATTGGATTTTGTAATTTATTTTCTTGGCAAGATCTTTTCCTTTTTCAATATAAAATTCATCTGTCTTTTTATCTCCATCTATTGGTACTAAACCTCTTTGTTCCAATTTTTCTTTTAGATCATGAACAACCATCATTTTTACAAGATCCTTAAACTTTGTTTTTGGTTCCCATCCTAAAATCCTTTTTGCCTTAAAAGAATCACCTAAAAGTGCAGGAACTTCTGCAGGTCTTTTATACCCTTCATTTATTTCAACAAATTGTTCCCAATTTAAATCAAAAATTCCAAATGCCTCCCTGACAAAATCTTTAACAGTGTGTGTTTCTTCCGTGGATATAACAAAATCATCTGGTTTATCATGTTGGAGAATTCTCCACATTGCTTCAACATATTCTTTTGCAAAACCCCAATCTCTCTTTGCATCCAAATTACCAAGAATCATCTTATTTTTTTCCCCTGTGATTATCTTTGCCAACTCAAGAGTTATTTTCTTTGTAACAAAGTTCCAACCACGCCTTGGAGATTCATGGTTAAACAAAATCCCATTTGATGCAAAAATCCCATGAGCATTTCTGTACATTTTTGTTAAATGATATGCCCCCAACTTAGAAATTCCATAAGGGCTTTGTGGCAGCATAGGTGTATTTTCATTTTGCGGGGGTGAAGAAATTCCAAACATTTCGCTTGAAGAAGCCTGATAAAATTTACAGTTTAATTTCATATCTTTTATGGCTTCCAGAATTCTTAGTGTTCCCAACAAATTATAATTAATTGTTGATTCCGGATTTTTAAAACTTATTCCAACATGGCTTTGGGCACCGAGATTATAAATTTCGTCTGGCTTAACTTCTTCAAGAGCGTTTCTAATGCTGACACCATCAGATAAATCTGCATATATTGTGTAATAAATGGAGTCCTCTTTGTTTCCGTGCACGTCCAAGTGCTCTATCCTTTTTTCGTTTGGCAAACTGGCACGCCTTATAACGCCTCTCACCAAATAACCTTTTGACAATAAAAATTCAGCAAGATAAGACCCATCTTGCCCCCCTATCCCTGTAATAAATGCTACTTTTTCTCCGTTTATCATTTTGTGTTAATCCAATTTCAAACGCAGCCCGTTCAACCTATTTTAAAAAAGCCACCATTCAGTATTTAAATTTAATGATAGTAAAATCTATTGAGTGATGTTGGTGCTTTTCTATGTAAAATTAGAATTTTTTATTGTCTTATCACAAATTAGAATCAAATATGTCTATCTCAAAGTTGTTGTTATCAATTTCGTTTTTTAGTCTTTGATGTATTTTTTCAAATATCTCGACATGCTCTTTATTGTCCTTGTGCAAAGGCTGCATCGTCTTGAATAAGAGCATGCAGATTATCTTTGCCTGTTTTATCTCTTCCTCATTAAAGTATTTTTTTAATAATTCAATAAACATTAACTTTCTTTCTCTCAAATGTTCGTTATACAGGAAAACAGAATTGTTTACATTGTAAAGCCCGAATTTTACCAAGTTGTAGTCATAAATTACAGAATGTAAAAGTTTTGCCAAGTCATAATACTTGCAATTCATGACCCTTCCGTGGGGATCTACAAGGTATATCTTGTTCTGGTCAAAAAGCATGTTGCCGAGATGATAATCTCCATGGCTTATGACACTTCTTTTGTCTATAATGTCAATATAGTTCAAGTAATTCTGCAAATTTCTGGAATACAAAATATTTTTCAAGGAATAATCTTCAGATTCATAGGAGAACACATCTATCACTCTTCTCAATTCAGAAAGAAGTATGATAAACAGCCTTTCATAATATTCCAATTCATTTTCCTTGAAGATGTATATATAATCAATGGGGAGTCCTCCAACTTTTTCCATTTGCAATATTATTTCCCTGTTTTGGAATGACAAATCAAGCTTGCCAGGAATTTTTATGAATTTATATACATTCTTTTCACTTAGGAGTTTTAGATGCAAATACTCGGTAATGAGTTTTGTATCTGTTGACTTTTTTTCAAAAAGTTCTTCATTTTCCTGAAATGAATTAAAGAACCTTCCCATGTTAAAGTTATTTATTCTCAAAAAATCATCTATATTTCCTATGTCTGTTACTCCAAAATTTAACAACTTGAACTTCTTCCTTGACACATATTTCTTAAGAAGCTGGGAAAATTGATATTCTGTTTTTATTAGTGGTTCTTCCTTTTCAAAAACCTCATTCAGGCACTCAAGGGCAAAATCCTTGTCTTTAAAAAAATATAATCCTGAGAGGGCCTTGGAAGTGTCAGGTCTTGTTATAGGCTTATCATAAAAATTCAGATTGTCATCCACCATACACCATCTGGAAAAATCGGGCACAATTTGGATGCCTAGAAAGTCGCTTGTAAAGTCTAGGAATTGGGCATTATCTTTCAAAATCATATCCCCGAGATGGATTAAAAAGGGATTCTTAATATGATTCCTGCATGCATAAATTGCCCCCAATGGCCCGTTAATCTCTGTTTGCTCAACAATAACAAATTCATCGTTTCTTAAATTTTTTTTGAGAAAATCAACAATTTTTTCTTTTTTATGATTTACTACAAAAATAAATCTCAAATTGTAGTCGCTTTTTTTTAAAGAATCAATTATGTGCTGCAGAACAGTTTTATTTTTGTAAGGCAATAATGATTTATGATAATGTGACAATGCCTCAAATCTGGTTCCCTTGCCTGCAAGAGGGATTATTACATCAATATCCATATTCATTTAACGATAAAGATGCATTTTATAAATTTTGTGAGAAGGAAGTCTACAAAAATTTAATCAAGAGACTCTCTTATTTTCTTAGCATAATCCACTAAATGCCATGGTAAATCTGATTGTGGAAATAAAAAAGGAGTGCCATCTTCATTTTTTTGCGATGGCCAATTTGCCATTCTTAATAATTCTTCTATAACCTCCTTTTGATCAACAGCATTTAGGGGATCAAAATAATATCCAGATGTAACGCGCTCAAACCTAGTATTACCAAAATTCTCTCCATAAGGTTCAACCCTTGACATTACATCCATCATCCCTGCAAGCCTTCTAGATGATGTAGTATGGGCCAGAAGAGCAATTAAGTCATGTTCTAAACCTTCTCTTAGAATAACATCCAAAGAATTCACGCAATTCTCCGCCCCATTAGAAGCCCTAGTTTCTAAATAAATTACATCAGAAGGAACCCCAAATTCTTTTATTGCTAAATTTCCTAAATACTCTGCTTCAGAAACAGCTAGGTCTCCAGAATCCTTCCCAACTCCTCCTGTAAACAAAAAATATCCTGATTTTCTTTTAGCATAAAGTTCTCCTGCTTTTTCCGCCAATAAAGGGTCTGCCCTTCCAAACACAATTGTTCCCTGAACAGAATCAAATTCTGTGGGTTTATTCATATAGTCAAATATTTCCTGTATTTTTTTGGTGTCTATATCAACCATGTTTTACTTTAGAATTATTACCCTTTATAAGTTTTATTTAGTTAAGTTTATTTTGGAATTATTAAAAAAAAACTTTGTTTATTTTTATGCACGCATCACAAACAGCGCCTTCTCCCGAATTTGAAGGAGTCACATAATCCGCCCATTTCTTTGCCTCTATTCTTGCGTTTGAGGGAGCTATGCCGAATTTACAATCTCTAATTATCTTAGCATCAAAAATTCCATCGCCCATGAAAATAGTGTTCTCAAAACCGAAATTTTTTCTTAACCATTCGTACCTGTCTCCTTCTACTACAAGTTTTATTTTGTAACCCATATCATCTACCCTTTTTTTGGAGATTGAAAACCCTCTTTTGTCTGCACTTATAAAAAGAATATTCACTTTGTCTTTTATCAATTTCAAGCCATCTGCGTCATGCGCCCCAAAGACCTTGTAAACTTTTCCTTTAGAACTGTAAAGAAATTGTCCAGTGGTCATCACGCCATCTATGTCAATTATTAAATTTAACTTCATAGCAAAAATTCAACGGTTTTAACTTATAAACTTTATTAAGCTAAACACTAGTAAAAAGTTTTCACATATTCAACTTTTAATCTTTCAAATCTTTTTCAACCATTAACTGAGCTATTTCTTTGAATTTAAATTTTGGGTTAAATCCAAAAGCCCCTTTAGCTTTTCTAATATCTCCAATTAGAGTGCTTGTTCTAGTGGGTCTAAAAAATCGGGGATCAAATCCAACATATTCTCTTCCAGTATTCTTATCATATCCAATCTCATTCAACCCCTCTCCTTTCCAATTTATATTTATTCCAACACATTTAAAGGATTCTTCTAAAAATTCTTTAACACTATGAGATTCTCCTGTTGCTATAATAAAATCATCTGGTTTATCCAACTGCATTATGCTCCATGCAGCCTCCATATATTCCTTTGAATACCCCCAATCAATCTTTGCACTAATATCTCCTAAATATAATTTATTTTGCTCACCTTTATGTATTTTAGCAACGGCCTTAGTTATTTTTCTTGTGACATAAGAGTCAGTTCTTCTAGGAGATTCATGATTGTAAAAAATAGCAGTAGATATAAACAATCCTCTTCTTCTATAATACTTAACCCAATGATAAGCGGAGGCCTTGGCACACGCGTAAGGACTATTTGGATTTAATTTAGTGTCTTCATTTTGAGGAATGCTTTCATTCTCAACTTCTCCGAACATATTAGAAGTTAATGGTTGAAAAAACTTTATTTTTGGATTTATTTTATTAATTGCTTCAATAATTCTTACAACCCCTCCACTGGTTATATTATGACTATATTCTGGAGAATCATAACTCCAACCAATATGATCTTGATCCGCTTCATTATAAATCTCCTCAGGCATAACCTCTTCCATAATCCTATATATTGAACTAGAATCAGCTAAGTCTCCTCTATGAACTTTAATTTTATCCATTATATGATCAATATTCTTTGTATTTCCTGTTGCAGATTTTCTTAAAACACCATGTACCTCATATCCTTTTTCTAAAAGAACCTCTGCTAAATAACTCCCATCTTGTCCGGTAATCCCAAATATAAGAGCTTTTTTCTTATTTTCTCCAGATTTATTATATTCACTCCCTTTCGCATAAACTTCCAGCTTAGGAGTCACAAAAATAAATTTCCCCCCTGATTGAATCCATTCATGTTCTCTCTTAATAAAAGATTCTCTAAATGCATAAGGTAAAACAAGAAAATAATCTGCATTTCTTTTAGCTTCCTCTTCAGAAATAATTGGAATATTACTTCCAACAGTATATTTTCCAAATTTTTCTTCACTAATCTCCGCAATCCCAGTTATGAGTCGGCCATCCAACCCATAATCTTGTAGAATAGTGTTTCCTTTTGTACTTGCACCATATCCATAAACTTTTTTCCCTTCAGAAACAATTTTCCTAATAAATTCCACACATTCTTGCTTATTCTTTTCTATTCTATCCGCAAGATCTAGATAGCTTTTCTTTGTTATATTCTCCTGATAGTCAATGCTGCCAGTTTTATAGTGTCTTGCAAATAATCTATAACTTCCTCCATTAATTGAATTTTCTTCAACCTTAAATATCTCTAGTCCATTCTTTTCAAATAAATATTTCAAAGATTCATATGAATAATACTCAATATGTTCATGGCAAATGTTTCCTACATCATTTTTCTCAAGCATAGGTTTAGAAGTCATTAATTGAGCAATAAAGATTCCATTTTCATCTAATGCTTTAACTGCATCCCTAATAAATTGATTAGGGTCATCCATATCATAGAACATCCCAATAGCTGTAATTATCTTAGCCTTTTGATTTTCAAAAAGATGTTTGTATTTATCATAATTCCAAAAATCAGGAATAACAATTTCAGAATTTTTTTTCATTCCTTCAATCAAATTTTTTGCAGGTTCACAGCCCACTCTAATAACCTCTTTAGGATAAAAACTTAGTAATGTTCCATCATTAGCTCCTATATCCAAAACCATATCTCCTGATTTCAAATCTGCCATATCTCTTCCAACTTCTGTTATCTCTTTAAGATCGTTGATAATAACTTGATTCAATCCGGAACGATACCAATAATGTCCTGAATACATAAGCTCTTGTGGAGCTGTATGCTCTAGCTGCACCAATGTACAATTATTACACCACACCAATGTTAACGGAGCCTTTCCAATACTATCTCCTGGCCTATCAATGAAAGTAGAAATATGCAAATCACCTAAAGAAAAAAGTCTTTCTAAATTATAAGACCCACACACCCTGCACTTTTCTATACCTATTCTTTCCATTTTTTTCATATATTTTTAATTATTTTTAAGGATTTGTAGGGTTTCAAGCCATTATTAATTAAGTTAAATATTTCTTTAAATATATTATGAACCCAAAAATCAGTTTTTAAATATTATTGTAAAATTGTTAATCTTACTATTGAGGTGAATAGTTATAATTTGTTAATATCTAAAATTTATTGTTAAAATCCAAATTCCATAAACCTTAAAAACAATAAAAAATGATAATTTTATATGAGAAATATTCTAGTAAACCTCTGTCATGGAAATGAACCTTATATTTTGGGGACTGGAATAGCACAAGGAGTTGTAGAAAGATTACAAGGAAATGATGATTCTAGAATAATTGTGCCAAATTTATATGGTAAAAGGCAAGAGAGAATAATGCAAGAGGAAGGTTTGTTAGGAGAAAAAGTTGTGTTGGACAAAGATCTAGGTGAGATATATAAACCAATTATTTTTGCTGATGCTAATTTTGGTATAAATGTAAAAAATATACTAGAAAAAAGAAAAACAACAGAGCAAGCTGTTAGAGATCTTATTCAAGAAAGATATGGAAGAGTTTTTTTAGAAGTAAATGTAGGCGCTCATTTCACCTCAGGAGAAGATATTCCTGTTTTTTTAGCATATCCTTCAATTTATTCAGAATTATATCAAAGAACATTAGAAGAACCTGAACTTATTAGACATTTTAATAAGAGTGATTTGGAAAGGCTTACAACTGAAATGTTAAAATTAGATGAAGAAATTAATACATTTTTTGTTCCAAGCCACCATATGCTTTCCTATGATTCTTCTAGAAAACCTTTTGATAGAGAAGTTTCCACCCCTCCCCTAAAAAAGATTCCTCCAGTAAATAAGGATGTCATTCCTGAAGACTCAGTATATGTTATGTTAAGTGGTACTGGAAGTGAAATGGAAAATTCATTAAATATTGCTAGAGAATTAAATGATAAAGGGCATCACGTTTTTGTTCCTTTTTGGACTCCTCAAGAATTAGGAAGAGAATATGAAAGAAAAAGTCCTGAAATTATCTCAAATCCTAATCTGACAAAGGTTGTCGGACGTCCTGGGTGGGGGATTATTTGGACTTGCCAGAATGCAGGCACTAATTTTCAAGCTTTACCATATACTCCTGGAGATGAGCCTGAAATATTCTTCAACGTAAAAACTCTTGAATCTGTTCCATTATTGGAAGAAACAGAAAGACAAAAGCAGAAATTTGGAACCTTGGATGGAATAAGTTTTGTTGTAGATGATATAGTGAAAAAGATAAATTAAACCTTAATCCCATATTGACTTTCTAAATCTCTTAAGAATAAATTCAAATCTTTCTGATATTCTGGAGTAAATAACATTCCCTGAATTCCACAAGATTGAGCAGAATCTATATTTTTTTGACTATCATCAATAAATAAGCATTCTCTTAGTCCATATCCTAATTTCTTCGCATCTTTTACAACCAATGGAAAGATATCTACATTAGTAGTATCCATTGCAGATTCTTTCTCATTATGCTTCACCCCTACAAATGGCTTCTGTAATCCTATTTCTGGTGAAAGATAAACATGTGCAAACATATCAATTCCAAATCTCTTTTGTAATTGATCTCTTACATAAGGCACTCTAAATCCAATCTGATTTGATAAAATAGACTGTTTTATTCCACTTTCCTCAAATCTAGAAAGCAATTCATATAGCCCGGTATCTCCTCTATCATTCATTAAATCCCTAATTTTTTCAATAGGTCCTGGAAAATTAAACTCTCTCTTTAATTCTTTTAAAAAATTGTTTTTAAGATCTCGAACAAGGACATATCTTCTTTCAAATTCCCCAATTCTAGCCTCTATCTCTCCTATCTCAATTCCTGAGCTTTCGCTAAACGCATTGGAAATAGCATCATAATTATCAAAAGTAAAAACCCCATCAAAATCCCACAGAATATATCTTATTTTGCCGCTCTCCATAAGATACTAATTCCCTGCCTTTTTTTAAACTTTATACTAATTAAGATATGCAAAAATTTATATATAAATTCTCCCAAAAAAATTTATGAAAGACTATTATCTAGGGAAAAATTCTGGAAAATTTAATACCAATTTTATGAAAACCCCCATTTTAGATTTAGATTCATGGAAGAATATCCACGCAAAAACTATTGTTCCTTGCCACGACATTTACATAGAATTTAAATTAAATAATAAGAAAGGTCTATTAATGGTTAAAAGGAAACAGGCACCTGCGAAAGGAACACTATGGCCAATAGGGGGGAAGATTTTAAGAGGAGTTCCTACAGAAGAATCATTAAGATTAAAAGTTAAGGAAGAATGCAATTTAGACATTCACGACATAAAGTTTTTGGGGGCATCAAGAATATTTTTAGATGAAGAACCGCTAGGGCACAAAAAAGGATATGATGCACTTTCGCTTGTTTTTTATGCAAAAGGATCAGGAAATTTGAAACTAAATGAACTCCACCATAACCCAGAAATTATTACTAAAGCAAAATACAAAAGTTTTAAAGAAACAATTCACCCCTATCTAAGAGAATTTATGGATAAAGCAATTAAATTAACTGATTTTTAATAAGTCTATACAATGCAAAGGGAAAGATCAAAATGAAAAATGAAAAAGATTCCTTATGGATATTTTTACATGTTCCAAGAACAGGAGGAAATACATTGTCAGAAGTAATAGCAAAGAAATTTCCAAAAGAGCAAGTCCTTTTAACTTCTCATGTTAGATATCATCCACAGAAAATTGATGGAAGTAAGTTAAAGTTTGTTCTTGGACATGCAACCTATTATGGTATTCATAAAAAATCTCCAAACAAAAATCCAAGATATTTTGCTTTTCTAAGAGACCCTGCTGAAAGACAAATATCCCATTATAATTATAAAATGCAATATGAAAAGAAGAGGATCCCTTTTGAGACCTGGAGAAGTAACCAAGTTAAAAATGAAATGGTCCATTTTCTTGACTTAAAGTTTAAAGGAAGTGAATCAAGTAGTGTTAGAGGAACTAAGTATTTTATGCCAATTATAAAAAAATTAAATTATAAAGGGGTTTATTTAATTCATTCTATTATCTTTAAGATTTTTGGTCTTAATAAGAAAAATGATTTGAAGAAATTGGAAAATGCAAAAAAACTTTTAAAAATGTGTTGGTTTGTGGGCATTACTGAGAAGAGCAATGAAGATTTTGGATTTTTGCTTAATGCTATGGGTGTAAGAAAAAGAAAATTAATAAGGGAAGGAAAAAGCAAGAAAATACTAAAATTGGATAAAAATTTGAGGGATAAAATATACAAAGAAAATCCCTTAGATGTTGAATTATATAACTACGCTTTAGATTTAAGAAAAAAGAGATTGAATGGAAAAAATAACTAATAAAAATAATTGGGTTACAGCCATAATTTAAAAATAAGTATTAAAACTATTGATTAGTCTTTCATATTATTTATAAAATCATTTATTTTACTAAATTTCAGTCAAGCTTTTTATATAAAAAATGGAAAAAACAAAAATAATTTGCGTAATAGGTCCTTCTTCAAATAGGGCAGAAATACCTGAAAAAAGTTAGGGGTATTTTGTTACATAACTTTTAAAAATAAAAGCGGGATTGCTATTTTACATATAATTAAAATGAAATATTATGAGGCATCATTAATAGACAGCATAGATGATTTCCAGTTTAAAGTTTATAGTAGCACACACCCAAAAGGATTTGTAATAGCAAAGCCAAAGTACATCCCAAGCAAAAAACTAAACCTTGTTGGGTTAAAAAAAAGATTTCTATTCGGCAAATCTGTTTATCGTTTCAATCTTTTCAATAACAAAGAAATAGTTGATAAAAATCTAAGTGAAATAAAACAGAAAGCCCCTTATTATATTTATGAATGCAAAAAACACAAAAACTGGTTTCTTGGTGTCCCTGAAGAAAAAATGAAAAAGTTTTATGATACAAAAGAAGGGTTGAAGGAATTGCTGGATGTTCCCGTTGAAGACTTGGATATGTATTTGAAAGCAACGAGAAAAATGATTGATATACTTGCTGAAGCCGGAATTTCAATTGAAAATCTGGGAATAAGTCATTCAACTCTTTTAGGAAATTACACTCCTGGAAAATCAGATATTGACATTCTTATTTTTGGAATGAAAAACGGATGGAAGGCAATAAAGCATTTGGAAAAAATACAAAATCCTTCATTGACATGGAAATCAGAAGAAGATTGGGCAAAATATTACAAAGACAGAGTGGTGTCAAAAGTTTATTCTGAAAAAGAATATGTTGCGAATATGGTAAGAAAGAAGGATGATGGTTTCATAGACGGGAATGTATTTTCCCTGTTTTGCATAGAAGATGAAAATGAATCTTGGTATGATTGGGAAGCAGAGCACGAACCAATAGGAACAGTAAAAATAAGGGGAAAAATCAAAAATTCATATTATTCAATAGTAAGACCGGGATTTTATGAATTGGAAAACAGCATTATCTTAGAAGGTTATGACGATGTTCCTATTAAAAAAATTGTGACATGGGCCAGACCATTTAGCTTGCAGGCAAAAGACGGCGAAGATATAGAAGCGTGCGGGCTTTTGGAAAAAGTAAAATCAAAAGAGGGAGAATTTTATCAGATAGTCGTAGGCTATTTTGACACATACACTAATGATAGAGGCGAAAAAGAGTATCTAAAAGCAAGGGTAAAATAAAATGCATTTTTATGAATCCTCTATGATTACAACAAATGACGGGATTCACTGTCAAGTTTATTCCAACGAGCACCCTGAAGGCTATTTAATAGTAAAACCAAAATACATCCCTACTGAAAAAGTCCATAGTGATTTTCTCCCCTACAGATTTATAGGAGGAAGAAAGGTTAACAGACTAGACTTTTGGGCAGATAAAGAATCCTTAAGAAAGTATATCGAAGATTTCTCAAGAGCATATCCCCATTATATCCTAAAAAGCGATATTCACGAAAACAGCCCCCTAATATTTGCCGTACCAATGAGGCATATTGAAAAGATTTATTTCCCAGATAAGGGTTTGGCCGAGCTTATGAATATCCCCTATAAAGATTTAGATGAACACCTAAAAACAGTAGTTGAATTTGTAAGCTTTCTTTTAAGTAATGGTTTTTACCTAAACGATTTGGGAATAACATACTCCACACTTATGGGTTATCACTCAGAAAATATATCTGATATTAATATAGTTGTCTACGGAAAAAGCAAGTTCTGGGATTTAATGAGGTTTCTTGAAAAAGCGACACATAAGGAATTGAGATGGAAAAATTATGAAGAATGGGAATCTTTTTACGAAAAAAGGAACAGAAATATGATCCATAAAAAAGAAATTTACATAAAAAACATGCACAGAAAAAAGTCAGAAGGATTTTTTAAAAATACATTATTTGTGATTTTTGCTGCTGAAAAAGAAAATGAAACATGGTTTAAATGGGGTGAAGAAAAATACAGAAATATTGGAATAGGCAAATTTAGGGCAACTGTGAGCAATAATATAAACTCGGTTGTAAGGCCCGGTTGTTATGAAATATCTGATTCAGAATTTATTGAAGGAAATGATGAATGCAAAAATATTAAGATAAAAAAAGTTGTGTTTCATTCAAGAGATTATTGCATGATGGCTTATCCTAATGAAAAAATTGAGATAAGAGGGATTATAGAAGAAGTAACCCCAAAATTTGAGGAAAAATATTATAGAATTGTTGTGGGATATTTAGATTCCTACGTGAGTGAAAGAAGAGATAAGGAATATATAAGATTAATTGAAACAAATAACGGAGAAAATGAGGAGGTTAAAAACCTTTTTAATGAAAGTCCTAATTTCAAAAGTAGCTGTAATTTTTGCGCGGAAACAATGTTTGAAGTGGGCCAAAATACAGGATATGGGACAATAATATATAAAACCGGAGATCAAAAAAATGGATGGTTTGCAACTCTTTCTCCCGTAACAGGCGGCAATCCTGAGAACGATTTTACAGTCCAAATAATGCCTTTTTTGCATTTAACTCATTTTTCACAGGTAGAAACATATCCCGGATTAAGGGAGAATTACGGAAAGATTTTTTCAGATGTTTGCAGAGCAATGACCAAAATTATGATGAAAAGCAATGATATAAAAGCAAATGCTGATGAAAAGGATTTTTCCGCTTCAATAGCAACATATGGAAAATGCACGACATGGAAAGAAAAAAAAGAGCACATCCACCTAAAGGTTTTTCCTTTTAGGGGAAACATAGGACAGCCTTACACTGTGGATAGTTCATTCGGGAAAAAGGATATATTCAGAGATGAAAACGGGGGAGAGTTTGTGAAAATGAAACCTGTAACAAAAAAGAAGATTAATGAAAAAAGATTTAGTGAAATTGCCGAAGAATTAATATACTTGTTAAACTATAACGTAAAAAATGGAATATAAAGAGTTTTGTGAGAAAATTGCAAGAGAAGCAGGGAAAATTATGAGAGAGAATTTCTTAAAAACAGATAAGGAATGGAAAGAAGATGATACTCCTATAACATTTGCCGACAAAAAAATCAATAGAATTGTTATAGAAGCAATTCACAAAGAATTTCCAAAGCATGATGTCATAGGAGAAGAAGAGAGTTCATTAGAGAATAAAAGCGAATATGTCTGGGTATGCGATCCTATAGACGGAACAATTGCTTTTTCTCATGGGATTCCCACATCTGTTTTTTCACTCGCATTGGTTAAAAAAGGAGAACCAATTATGGGTGTTGTTTATGATCCTTGGATAGACAGAATGTATTTTGCTGAAAAAGGCAAAGGGTGTTTTCTAAATAATAAGCAAATACATGTCAACAGAAATGAGCAATTAAATTTAAGTGTTATGGGAATCTCAACATGGAAAAATGCCCCTTATGATCTTTCTCCTTTAGAATTAGTTTTAAGAGACGAAGGAGTGAAATTGCTCAGGATTGGTTCAATTATTTATGCAAGTATGTTAGTTGCATCTGGAGAAATGTCTGCTGTATTTTTTGCAGGAAAATCAGCACATGATGGGGCAGCCATTAAAATCATAGTTGAAGAAGCGGGAGGAAAAGTGACAGACATTTATGGAAATGAACAAAGATACGACTCACAAATCAAAGGATATATTGCATCTAACAAAATAATACATAATGAATTGATTAAGACGGTTTCGGAAATTGTAAAGAAAAAGAGTGCTGTAATTTGGTTTACGGGCCTACCATCTAGCGGAAAAAGCACAATAGCAGAAAAACTAAAAAAAGAGCTGGAAACCAGAGGAAAGAAAGTATTTGTCATTGACGGAGATATTATTCGCGCTACACAACATAAACACCTCAGTTTTTCGCGAGAAGACATTAGAGAAAATAATAAATTAATAGCAGAGTTATCAAAAAATAAATTAAATGAATTTGATTTTATACTTGTCCCCATAGTTTCCCCCTATAAAGAAGACAGAAAAATGGCGCGTTCTGTCCTTGGGGAGGGATTCATAGAACTTTTCATTAACGCATCTCTGAAGAAATGCATTGAAAGAGATGTTAAAGGATTATACAAAAAAGCCCTCGCAGGAGAAATTAGTGATTATTTCGGCGTTCCCGGTTCCATAAATCCTTATGAACCTCCTGAAAATCCAGAAATAGAAATTAACACGGAAAATAATCAATTAGAAGAGTGTATTAATAAGATAATTTCTTATTTGAATTTAGGATAATCTGATTATGAAATGTTAAGATAAAAAGTAATTCTATCACCATAATATTTTTAAAGAGGATTAATTCAAAGTTTAAGTATGAAAATTTCACCAAAATTGAAGTTTGGAAGTTATACTCAGGAAGGAATATCTCCAGAAGATGCTCAGACAGGATTTCTTAGCGATCCAGATAATGAAACAAAAAGAAGGGCTGTTCTGAGACCTTGTTTTGATATATATACAGAATATTCTCTTAATGGTAGAGTGGGGGTCCTTTTGGCCTATAGAGATGCGATGCCTCCTGCTGCAAATCAGATTTGGGGTTTTGGTGGAGAGTGGAAAAGAGGGTATAGTTTTGAAGAGGCATTAAGAATGAATCTAAAAAGAGAAACAGGACTTGATGTCGCTGGTGAACCAGAATTACTCAGCATTGATACTTTCTTATTTAAAGATACCCCTTATGATGATTCTCCCGAAAACAAAGAAATAGTAATTAGGAATCTCGGAAGAGGGATTCATGATTTAGCTTTTACATGTTTCACACAAGCAAGGGGAGTTTTAGATTTAAACACATTGGTAAATCCTTTGATAGTTACTCGTGAAAACTATCAGCAGGTTATGGAACAAAGTAATGCTCACCCACATGTTAGAGAAAGCACATTAAAATCTCTCCAAATTATTCAATTATTAGGCAGAAATTAACGCCTTTCCACATTATAATTCTTTAAAAGAGTTATTTTTTCGTTTTTATTACTTATGAATTTATCACTCTTCAATTTTTCCAATAATATCTGAAAACGCAGGACGGGTTATTAAAATTCCGGCAGTTATTCCAATTATTGTCGTTACTGCAAATCCCTTAAAGAATCCTGCGGCTGCCCAATACAGAGGAATCATTGAAACAACAACTGTGAAGTATGCTCCCAGAATTATTGAAAGGGCGCGTTTTAGTTTCTGTTTCAAACTTAAGGATATTCTCTGTCTTGCTTCATCAAGGATTATAATTTGCTGGTCAATTCCTGTTCCGATTGTGGCAATAATTCCGGCAATACTTGGAAGGTCAATATTCCAGTCAATTAATGCAGCGATTCCGAGAATGATAATCACTTCTGAAATACTTATCAGAACAAGAGCAAGGGATGATTTTATTCTTCTGTATCTAAAGAAAACAATTACTGAAATTGCAAGAAAAGCTGCGAGCCCTGCCAATAAAATTGTTGACAAGAATTCTTTTCCAAGTGTCGGAGAAAGAGTATCTAATTTTACTATTTCCAGTTTGTAAGGCAAACTTCCTGTTATCAAAATTGTCTGAAGATGGTTCATCTCCTGATTTGCATTGTCATATGCATCTTCCCGGGTTTCGCCTGTTGCAGAACCGGAAATGGAAATTTGCGTTGTTACTCTTCCCTTCAGCCCTTCGCTAATCAATAAACTATCAACAAGATTATCATCCAAAAACAAATCCAGCTTTTTTGAGAGATAATTTCCGTCCGAAGTCGCATTAACATCCAAGCCCTTTGTTATCTCTGCGTGCCTTGTTGCTGCTTCCTCGCTTAAGAAAATTGCAAATCTGAAATTGCAAAAGTAAGAATCTCCTGATTGCTGACAACTCTCAATTATGGCATCCTGTCCTGAACGCGCAACAGAAGTTATGTCTTTATCTCCTCCACGGAAAACAATTTCATCTCCTATTTTTGCCTCGAATTTTCCCTGCTCTGAAATTAAGTTTCTTAAATCACCAGGAGTTGCTCCTGCAATTTCTATTTTAATGTAGTTTTCTCCGGATAAATCAGAAATCGCGACAATTTTTACGTCTTCTATTCCGTAAACATTCAGGCGGTTTTCTATAATTTTTGCCAAGTCCTCTGTGTCCTTTGAAGAAAGCTGAATATCTTGTGCTTTTATCAGTGCTCTTGCTCCTCCTGCCAAGTCCAAACCAAGTTTGATTTTTGTTTTTGGAATCTCTGAGACAGTTATTTTGGGGAAAGCATTATCAAATAAGATTATTTCTCCAGATTCTGTTTGAATTGTAGTTTTTACTTTTTGTCCTGAAATAAATTTCTCCTGAAATGCGCTTGAATAATCTTCAAGGTTGTCAATTTTCATGCCGTCAATTTCAGTAATTATTTGTCCCTGTACCAACCCTTCTTCATATGCTGTTGAATTTTGTTCCACACTTGTAATTAAGACACCTTTCTTGAATAAAATTCCCGGAGAACCAATTATTGAAAGCAAAGACAATACTAAAACAATTGTCAATACCCAAAGCCGCCATGAAAGTTTAATTTTCATTTTTTCTTACATACCATTTAAGCAGTGAAACATTTGTTATCCATGTGTTTAAAATGTCAAAGCATAATCCTATGACAAGGATTGTGAAAATCTGGTTGAGGACATTTGAAAATGAACGCACAAGAATCAAGGCGAGGGCTATTGCAAAAAGAGATGTTAAAGTCATTGTTATCCCTGTCTTAAAAGCGCGAACAATTCTTTCATTTAAAGAACCGTCATGAGATTTTAGCAACCTGTTTGTCAGCAAAATATCTGTATCGACAGAGTAACCAATCAGCATCAAAAATGCGACGATTCCTGCGCTTGACATCTTTATTCCGAGGAAATTTGCAACTGTCAGCGTCATAAAAATATCTGCGAAGGCAGAAATTATAACTGCAAAAGACGGAATAAATTTTCTAAAAATTATGAAAACAACTACAGCCATAAAAAGAAATGCATAAAATACTGCCATCAAAAGCTGCCTGTAAAAATTGTCGCTTAAAACAGAGCCGGTGAATTCAATACTGCTGTTCTCTTCTGTCAATTTGTAGCCAAGATGGTCCTCAAGAATTTCTGTTGTTGTTTCGCCTTCGGTTTTTGTTTCAACCACAACTGCTATTTCGTCTCCCGTAATTATATCGTAAATTGTTTTTGTGTTTATGCTTTCAAGTTTTTCTGATAAATCCTCTTTTAATTTCACCGTGTCAAGTTGAGCATAAATTGTCACAGAAGTTCCTCCTGTCAAAGAAATGTCTTTCAGAATAAAATCATTATGTGTTTTGTAGAACAAGAACATATACGAAAATGAAACCAGCAAAATAAAAACGGGAATCAAAAGAAGCAACTTGTAATATTTGTCGTGAAACTTTTCAAATTCCTTCCCGAAATCTTTTTTTTCTTTTTGAGGTTCTTCCATTTTTGTTTTGAAATTTTGTTTATTTATAAATATGCGCCGGTCGGGATTCGAACCCGAGTCATCTGCTTGGAAGGCAGAGATTCTACCACTGAACTACCAGCGCTTAAAATAAAAAGTGGGAAGTTGTTTAATAAAGTTTTCTCAGAATGCTCCCGACAGGATTTGAACCTGCGACCCCCAGGTTAGGAACCTGATGCTCTATCCAGCTGAGCTACGGGAGCTGGAAATGAAATATTAAAGAATGTTTATAAATATTAAAATATTTTATTATAGATGAGTAAGAGAGTTTTGAATCTGCCTGTTTTGGTGTTGTCTGTTTTTAGTATTATTGCATTAGGATTGCTTTTTTCCTTTATTTATTTGTCTGTTAATGGTAATGATTATACTAATGTTTATTTAGAAAAAATACAAAGTGGCGAAATAAAAAACCCCATAAAAAGTTTGGGTTTGATTTTATCTGAAGAAGAAGTAAGTGAAGAGTATCAGGTTATTGAATTAGAAGGAGGGAAAAAGATTATAATCAAAAGCCAAAATGTTGGAGAATTAAGCATTACAGATATAGAGAAAGCGTCGATAGAATATGCTTCTGTTCTTCTCAAATTTTACAACCTGCATAATGTCCCCTTTACATCAATTACTCCCAAAATACAGATTTACATTGATGATAATCCCTATTATGCAGAAGTTATTGGTGGAGAAATTATTGTTGAAGGCGGAGAATCTGAAAGTGCTGACGTAATAATCAGGACAACAAATGAAGAAATGTTTAAGATGAATGACGATGAAACCTACGCAAGAGAATCGTTCTCATCGGGTGCATCTCAATTTGAAAAAGTTGCGAATGATTTTATTCTTTTTTCAAAGGGCTATTTAAGTTTATATAATGAGTTCTCCTAAAGACCCCATAAAAGTTTTTTAAGCGTATTCAATTAACTATAGAATCATGCGGGGTTGCCGGAGAGCTCGCGCCCACGTTTGCGATGAAATATTTGCCTTCGGGATAAATGCAAACGTAAACGCTCAACTCGCGCCTTGACTTTGTGATTAATATGAAACTTGTCAAAGTCAAAACGCTCGGGTCAAACGGGCTTTCCCATCCGCCACCTTATTAAGTAAGGAAGAAGACCAAACAATATGCGGGGTTGCCGGAGTGGTCAAACGGGCTGGATTTAGGCTCCAGTAGCTTAGTGCTTGCGAAGGTTCGAATCCTTTACCCCGCATAAATGGAACCAAGTTTCCCTTTATCAAACCCGCCTTTAGATTTGGCTCATGGCTGATAAAAAGTTTTATAAATGAAAATGAAGAGATATTTCTGAAGACGACCATAGTCATTTGGAAACACCTGTTCCCATTCCGAACACAGAAGTTAAGCTTATGACGTTGATGGCGTTAGTGTCTGAAAAGATGCGAAATCATCAAGTTGTCTTCTTTAATTTTATAAAAGATGATTTCTTTGATTATTTATGCCCAATAAAAAAATTTCAAAAACAGAAGCAGAGAATGTTATTGATGAATTTTTTTCGCACCTTAAAAACAAGACGGCGAAGGATGTGAAGAAAATAAAAAAACTTGCGATGAGCAAGAATATAAAACTCGGCGACAAGAGGAAACTTTTTTGCAGGAAATGTTTTTCGCCTCACGGAAATTCGAGCATAAATATCAAAAATGATTTTGTAACAATAATCTGCACAAAATGCAAACATAAGGGACGATGGAAACTTAAAAAGGAACTTGATTTTAAGTTAAAACATCATGGAGAAGAATGTTGCTGAAATGAGTAATAAAATTAAGGAAATTAGGATAGGAAATATTTCTTTTAAAGTTAGCGAGGACTGTTTTCCTAAAGGGACTAAAGAAGGTTTTGCCAGTGAATGGTTTAAAGAGTACTGGACACGTGTTGGAGAAGGAGAATGGGAACCGCAAACTTTTGAAATATTCAGAAGATTTCTTGACAAAGAACATTCTTATCTTGACATCGGTGCTTGGATAGGGCCAACAGTTTTATATGGTTGTCAACTTGCGGAACATTGCTATGCGATTGAACCAGACCCGATAGCAATAAAAAAACTCAGGGAAAACATAAATCTAAATCCTTTACTAAAAAATAAAATTGGTGTGCATGAATTAGCAATTACGGATAAAAATGGGCAAGCAGATTTGGGAAATGCCAGAGATTATTTTGGAAATAGCATGTCAGGAATATTATTCAAGAGTTCAGGAAAATCATTTGAGGTGAAATCAATTAGGTTAGAAGATTTTATTGAAGAAAATAAGATAGAAAATTTGAATTTTATAAAAATAGATATTGAAGGGGGAGAAGTTGTTGTATTGCCAGATTCAAAAAGATATCTTGAAGAAAATAAACCAACTATTCATTTGTCATTACATCCTTTTTGGTTTGAAAATCTTGAACAGGATTCAGAAAAAATAATTGACTCAATCAGAAAGTATAAAAGTTATTTTGATAATAAAGGCAAAAGATTATCTTTAAATGAAATCCGTTCAAGAATGCTCAAAAAAGAAGGATTTGATATTGTAATTACAGATAAAGGAGAGGGTTAACTTTTCTTAAACTTCCCCACAAGTTCTATCAAATCAGTATGTCCGAGGAAAACAGCCCTGCAGCAATATCTGTCCAGGCCAAGTTCGTCCAGAACTTTCTTGGAATTTTCTCCGTCGGCAATTCTTTTTTTGTATTCTTCCCAGAGGTGTCCAATCGGCTTTCCGCAGGAAAAACATCTAACGGGAATTATCATAAACATTAAGGCAAAAATTGATTTATAAAGATTGCTAATAAGAAAAGTGCAGAAATAAGAATCTTTTTAAATGGAATTTAGTTGTTTTAATTATGGCTACAAAGAAGAAAAGAAGAACAAAAGGAAAACTCCCTTTCAGTAAATATTTTCAGAAATTTAAGGGTGGAGAAAGGGTTGCAGTAGTCAGAGAACTCTCGGTTCCGGTGAATTTTCCTAAAAGATTGCAGGGAAGAACAGGAGTTGTAGGGGAAAAAGTCGGGCGAACATATTTTGTAAAAATAAAGGATCAAAACAAGGAAAAGAAATTTTTAATTCATCCCGTAAATTTGAAGAAGATGGAAACGGCAAAATGACTATAAAAAATAACAAAGCATTAAGCATGCCTGAAGTGATGAAGTATATTGATGCAAAGGAAGGCGACTCTGAAATAGCCGGGTTCATAAAAAAATTCACTAAATTAAACCCAAAAGAAACAAGAGAATTTGAGAAAAAACTTGAGGATTTGAATTTAATGAAAATGAAGCAGGAGCAATTGGTTCAGGTAATTAATTTTTTGCCTGAAACACAGGAAGATTTAAATAAAATTTTTGTCGATGTGAGTTTGGACGAAGATGAATCAAAAAAAATACTCGATACAGTTAAACAATTCAAATAAGCAAAATGGAAAAAGAAGAACATGCAATCGTATTAGATTATCTGCCTCATGGATATCCTCTGGAAAAGAAAATGATGCCTATAGCGCAGGCCATCGGTGAAAAGAATCTTATTCTTCTTGAACTTGTTCCGCGAAGAGGAGTTAATGTTGAAGTCGGTGAGAAATTATACATCGGCGAAGGGAAACGGGATAAGATTTATTACATTCTTGGACGGCTTCCAAGAGAAAAGATAACAGAGCAGGCAAAGCAGCAATTAGAAAGATTTATAGAGGAAGTAGTTAAGGAAAAAGAGAAAGAATTTATCGGTTTTTTCAACAAGGCAGAATCCATAAACAAGAGAGTTCATCAAATAGAATTGCTGCCGGGAATGGGCAAAAAATATACAAAGGAAATTCTTGCAGAAAGAGAGAGAAAGGAATTTGAGTCCTTTGAAGACCTGAAAAAAAGAATTAAAAACCTTCCATTCCCAGAAAAAGCTGTTGAGAAAAGAATCTTGCAGGAACTGACTGCAATTGAGAGATATAATTTATTCACACACTAAAATGGAGCAAAAAATGAAGGAAGACGAGAATGAAGAGAAAATAATCAGAATTATGTCAAAAGACATCCCGGGAAGAATGAAGATTTATCCAGGATTAACGAGGATAAAAGGGATTTCATGGGCATTTGCAAGAGTGATTTGCATGATTCTTAAAATTGACGAGGGCAGGAAAATCGGCTCTTTAACAGAGGGAGAAATAAAAAAAATTTCCGAGTTTGCGAAAAAACCTGAAAATGTCCCAAGATTTTTGCTTAACAGAAGATTTGACTTTGAGGAAGGCGATGATAAACATTACACCGGAAGCGATTTAGAGTTGAGGAAAGATTTTGACATCAAACGGCTGAAAAAAATAAGAAGCTATAAAGGGATAAGGCATCTTGCGGGATTGCCGTTGAGGGGGCAAAGAACAAAAGGAAATTTCAGAAGAAACAAAACAAAGAGTGTGGGAATTAAAAAGAAAGGCAAATCAAATGAAAAGAAAGCATAAAAGATATTCAAAACCAAAGAAACCCTTTGACAAACCCCGATTAATTGAGGAAGAAAAAATAAAAAAAGATTTCGGTCTGAAAAACAAAAAAGAAATCTGGAAATCAGAATCGAGAATAAAAGAAATCAGGGAAAAAGCGAAAAAACTTATTTCTGCTGATGTTGAAAAACAAAATGCTTTTTTCAGTCGACTTAAGAAAATAGGAATAAATGTAAATTCAATTGCAGATGTCTTGTCTCTCGACAAGAAAGATTTTTTAAAAAGGAGATTGCAAACAGTTGTATTTGAAAAGAAAATTGCGAACACACAAAAAAATGCAAGGCAGCTTATAACACACAAAAAAATTCTTGTGAATGGAAAAGCAGTTAACAGCCCTTCATATATAGTTCCCATTGAATACGAAAATAAAATCTCGCTCAAAAAAGAAAAATTAAAAACAGAAAAAATAAAGGAGAAAGAAAATGCTGAAGCAGGAATCTGAGGAATCCGGAAAGGAAAAATCTAAGAAAGAAAATGAAGCGGTTGTAAACATTTACACATCATTCAACAACACAATTGTCCACGTTACAGACATTTCAGGCAAGACAATAACAAAAGTTACGGGAGGAATGGTTACAAAACATTCGCGACTTAAGGCAAATCCCACTATAGCAATGTTCATCGCGAAGAGAGTTGCTGAGAACATCAAGGATTTGAAAATCAAGGCACTCCACATAAAGATACGGGCGAAAACGAGAAACCCTGCGCCAGGACCCGGAGCAAATGCAATAATAAAAAGTTTGTCAAGAGAAGGTTTTAAAATACTGAATATTCTCGATACAACAAGGAATCCACGAGGAGGGCCCAAGAAAAAAGGCGGAAGAAGAGGAAGGAGAGTATAATGAAGATAATAGAAAAAAAAGACAATGCAATAATATTCAAAACAGAAATAGAAGATAGTTTGGTGAATGCAATAAGAAGATATGTGAATCATGTTCCTGTTTTCGCGATTGATGAAGTGGAAATTATGAAAAATGATTCGTCGCTGTATGACGAAACAATAGCACACCGGATGGGCATGATTCCTTTGAAAATTGAAAAAGTTCTCGGCAAGAAAAATCCGAAAATAAAATTGTCGTCGAAAAGTGAGGGATTTGTTTATTCAAAGGAAATTAAAGGAGAAGCAGAGCCGGTTTATGGAGATATTCCTTTAACTTATTTAAACAAAGGGCAGGAGATTGAAATTGCCGGCGAAATCAAACAAGGGTTGGGTTTGGAACATGCAAAATTCTCACCAGGGCTGATTTTTTACAGAAATGTTTCAGAGGTTATAATGGACAAGGAATTTCTGGGAGAGGTAAAAAGTGTTTTTCCAAATCTGGAGATAAAAGAAAAAGGCAATAAAATAATTATTATCGACGATAAAAAGCAGGAAATCGCAGATGTTTGCGAGCAAATTTGCAACAAGCACGGGAAAAAGGCAGAGATAAATCCAAAAGATGAAATCATAATCACTTCTGAATCATTTGGACAAATGAAGCCAAATCAGGTTTTTGAAAAAGCGATAGACGAACTTAAAAAAGATCTGAAAGATTTCTCAAAGAAAATAGATAAAATTTAAAACTGCTTTCTGCGTTCCTAAACTACGCGGGAGTGCCGGAGAGCTCGCGCCCACGTTTGCGATGAAACATTTGCCTTCGGGGTAAATGCAAACGTAAACGCTCGGGTCAAACGAGTTTTCCCACTCTTTTTACGCGGGAGTGCCGGAGTGGTCAAACGGGCTGGATTAAGGCTCCAGTAGCTTAGTGCTTGCGAAGGTTCGAATCCTTTCTCCCGCATAAAGGGAACCAAGTTTCCCTTTATCAAACCCTCCTTTACAAAACTGCTGACGGCTCATAGACAACCAAGTTTCCATTATCAACCCTTCCTTTAAATTTGGCTCAGGGCTGATTAACACCTAAAACAAAGTAAATCCTAACGGATTTAGCATCAAAGGTTTTCTTCAACTTTCCCTTAATCCTAGTTTAAAGCCATTGCAATCCAAAGTTTTATAAATAAAATTTATCTCGGGCTTCTATAACCGCGAGTTAAAAGCGTTAGCGGAATTTATTCTGCTAAAAATATTTGCATGAAAACAAAAAGTAAAATTGCGAAACAGCTGAAGAAAAAGACAAGCAAAGATTTAGTCAAGACCATCGTAGATTCAAAAAAAAATAAAGGGTGGCTTAGAATCTCAGAGATACTTTCTTCGCCTTCAAAAAAAAGAATTGTTGCAAACCTCGGAGAAATAGATGGGGAAGCAAAAGACGGAGAAATAATTGTTGTTCCAGGGAAAGTTCTTTCACAGGGGGAAATCAGCAAGAAAATAAAGATTGTTGCTCTGGGTTTTTCTGAAAATGCAAAGGAAAAACTTTCAAAAGAAGGAATAAAGTTTACAAATATTGCTGATGAAATTAAAAAGAATCCGGAAGGGAAAGGAATTAAAATAATAAAATGACAAAGATTATTGACGGAGAAAACGCTGTGATGGGAAGATTGGCTGCTTATGCTGCAAAAGAAGCATTAAAAGGCGAGGATATTGTTGTTGTAAATTGCGACAGGATTATAATTACAGGAAGTAAAAAAAACATAAAAGAAAATTTTGAAGGGAAAAAGAAAAGGATTGGAAGCACCCAGAAAGGACCAAAACATTCAAAACTTACTGAGAAAATTGTGAAAAGAGCGATAAGAGGCATGCTTCCGAATGCACGGAGAAGCGGGAGAGGAAAAGTTGCCCTGGAAAAAATAAAATGTTATAAAGATGTTCCGGAAAAATTTAAAGATGCAGAAAAAATTAAATTCAAAGATGAGAAAATTAAATTTTTGGTTATGAAAGATATTCCAAGATGAACACTAAGATAGTTACTTCAGGAAAAAGAAAAAGGGCAATTGCGCGTGCGGTTTTGACAGAAGGAAACGGAAATGTAAAAATAAATGACAAAGATTACAAGACGCTGCAAATGTTTGACAGATTGAAAATTGAAGAGCCGTTAAGAATTGCGCAAAATGTTCTTGGGAAAACTAATTTTGATGTTTTAATAACAGTTAAAGGCGGGGGAGAAAAAGGGCAGATAGAGGCGGCCCGCTTGGCTTTGGCGAGGGCAATAAACAAGTTTGCAAATTCAAAAGAACTAACTGAAAGTTTTGAAAATTACGATTGGGGGCTTCTCGTCGCTGATGTAAGAAGAAAAGAGACATACAAACCAGGAGACAGTAAAGCGAGAAGAAAGAGGCAGAAGAGTTTTAGGTGATTATTTCACACCCAATTTTTCCAGCTTATTCTGGACATGATTGAATAAAGTTGATGAAATAATCGGCTGATGAGTTCCGTTGTAAATTTCGCTGTTGAATTTTATTTTTCCTATGTATGTGAAGTTTTTCAGGATTTTTTTCAAACCATTTACAGAAAGTTTATGCTTTTCCGCAATTTTTCTCAGAGATAAATTTTCATTCAGGAATTCTTCAAAGATATCTTCTATTTCATTATGGTTTTCAGCAGGAATAAGTTTTTTATTCTCGAGTTTGTATCCGAAAGGAACGCGTGACATCAGTTTTCCCTGAATTGCTTTTTTCCTCATTCCTAATTTTTGACTTTCACCGCGAGAAACAGAAATTTGATTCAGTTTTTCATTTAATTCTGTGATTTGTTTTTTTAGTTCGGCATTTTCTTTTTTTAATTCAGAAATTTCATCAGGCATTTTATCTTAAAGAATCAATCGGGCTCTTTATTTTCTTAAGTTCCTCGCGTGAAACGTGGGTATAAATTTGTGTTGTAGATAAATCAGCATGCCCCAAAAGTTCCTGAATTTTCCTTATGTCAATATTATTTTCAAGTAAGTGTGTTGCGAAGCTGTGCCTTAGTGTGTGGGGATGAATTTCTTTTTTTATTCCTGCTTTTTTTGCCGCAAGATTTACTATTTTCTGTAAATTTCTAGACGATAGCTTTCCTTTCGGACCAGTAAACAAAAATTCGCAGTTGTTATTCCTTTGCTTTTCCGCCTGTTTTTTCAAGACATTAAAAAGTGAATTTGGAATGTTAAAAATTCTGTCTTTTTTCCCTTTTGCCTGCTTTATTCTCCCTGTCCTGTCATCAAAATCCAAATCGTTTATTTTCAGATTTGTTATTTCAGAAACGCGCATGCCGCAAGCATACATCAGACCCAGCATAAGTTTTGATTTCTTTGAAACTAAGATATTAAGAAGTTTTGATACCTCGTCTTTTGTAAGAACATCGGGAATTCTCTTCTCTTTTTTCGGGCGTTTTATCCTCAAAGTTATGTCTTTTCCCAGAATGTTTGAATAAGCATATTTCAGAGCAGACAAGAAAACAATTATTGACGACGATGCCCTGTTGCTTAGGTTTTCAGAGATATAATTTTTAACATCAAATTCAGATTCTTCGCCGGGATTTTTTCCTGTAAAATCCAGAAATTGCGAATTGCATTTCAGATAATTTTTCAGCGTATGTTCTGAGTTTTTTGCAATTTTAAGTTCTACTTTCAGTTTCTCCAGAAATTCGTTTTTGTTCATTTTAGAAATTTCCTGATTTCTTTGAATAGTTGTTTATTATTTCTGAATAAAATTGTTTTCATACCGAGTTTTTTTGCAGGCGTTAGATTCCACTGCCGGTTATCAATGAACAAAACATTTTTTGCAGGAAGTTTTATTTTCTTAAGAAATAATTTGTATATTTTTAAATCCGGTTTTCTGACTCCGACATCACAAGAAACCACAACTACATCAAATCTTTCTGAATACTTTTCAGGAATAACAGAATTTTTTGAAAGATGCCACTGGTCTGAAAGAATCCCGATTTTGTGTTTTTGTTTTTTCAGATTGAATGCAAGATTGTAGAGTTGTTTGTTTTGGGTGAAACTTTTTTTGTAAGAATCAAAATAAATTTTTTCTACTTCTTTTTTTGGTTTTTTAAAATTCTTAGACAGATGTTCAAGAGTTTGCTTTTTTGATATTTTCCCTTCCATTGATTTTGCGTATGCAGAATCAATCGCGTCCATATAATCATCAAATGAAAGATTTAATTTTGCAGCTACCTCTCTGTGTATTTCTTTTATGTGCAGTGCCAGAACACCGCCGACATCAAAAACAACTGCCTTGATTTTCTCTGCCTCTTTTATCATCAAAAAGATTATGCGAACTCGTTTAAATAAGTTTTTGTAAGAACCAGAATGCTTAAAAAGCGTTATTTCCTGAGAAAAAGACGAATAAGATGACTTATTCTGGAAGTAAATAAGATGCAGATAGCTGCGAATTGTAAGGAGGACTATGGGAAAGAAACTTTACGTCGGAAATCTTGATTTCGGTGTTAATGACGAAAAGCTTAGAGAACTTTTCTCTGAATTCGGGGAAATTGAAGAGGCAGTCGTTATATCGGACAAGTTTTCCAAGCGCTCAAAAGGATTCGGGTTTGTCACATTCGCGAATGACGAAGATGCTGACAAAGCAATTTCTGAAATGAACGACAAGGAAATTGAAGGAAGAAAGCTTAAAGTGAACGAAGCAAAGCCGTTTGATCCAGACGCACCAAGGCAAGAAAGACCAAGAAGAAGCTTTGGAAGCGGCGGAGGCCGTGGATTCGGAAACAGAGACGGCGGAAGACAAAGAAGATTTTAAGCGACTGACTTAATCAAAATATTTTTTATTTTATTTTTTAATTATTATTTCTGTGTTGTGTATAACGGCTCGCAGCCGCAGCCGGTTGAGTCGTAAAAGGGCTCTGTATTTTCTGCACAGAGAAACTGAATTCTTGAACAAAATTCTAACTCTTCATTTATGTAATATCTTTTTTCAAGTTCCCAGTTCCTGACACATCTTTGAATTGTTTCGTTCCAGGAATATCCTGTAGAGATTAAACAACCGTTTTCATCTTTTTCCCCGCCGATAATTTTGTTGCTTTTTAGATTAAACAAAACAAGAACAAATAAAACAGCCAGGATAAAAACTACTGCAATTAAAATATTTTTTCTGCTTTTCATTAAATCACCAGAAAATTTCTTTCAACGCCCAGAGAGAAAGTATTACCCAAATTATTACTTCAGGCCAGTAATTTCTTATTGCTTTTTTGCTTACAAGAGAATCACCAAGTTTCAAGAAATGTTTTACATACGGCGACATAGCTGAACCGAAGAGCAAAGTCACGAAGAGCATTACCGCGAAAATTTGCACGATTGTCATTTGCTGAATCAAATAATAAAACACAACCAAAGCCAACAAGAAAAAAATAATTCCCGTTACTGCAGGTTTTTGCCAAATCCATTTTGCAAATTTCAGCCACGCTTTTCCGTTGACAAGAATCACTGAGATTTTTATGAGAGCGAATGCTGCCAGAATAAATGCAAACCATTGCAAAACAGACAAGTCAATCATTTTCACCTCCCACTATTAACGGAAAGAGAGTTTAAAAATATTTTTAAGGAAAGGTTTTTGAAAATTAATTTTCTATAAATCCCATGGCTGAAGATTATGAAATAAGAAAACGGAAAGGTTGGGCTCCTTTGCAAGTATCTCCAAGGTATAAGAACAGGAATAGAAGAATATCCCGGGAAGAAATTGATACTGCAATCAGGAAGTATGAAGCGGCAGGAGGACTGATAAAAAAACTTCCTGAACAAATAACTCCTCTCAGAGAAGATGGACAAATTCTTCCAAAAGAGATTAAACCAATCCAAGAAGAAAGCTCAACAATGGGTTCTTATCGATTTGAGGATAATGAAGATTAGAAAGTTTTTGTGTTTTAAGAGAATTTCACAAGTGCTGGCACGGGAGATTTTGGTTTCTCTGGAATTTCTGATTTGCTGATGTAAGATTATCTTGGCGTGATTGGGTTTAGAGTTTGTTGGTTCATTTTTTGCTGTGAAAAAACCACTAAAATACCCTGTTCGTATAAGATACATTATACGTAATATTTACACATAAAACTAACTTGTTGCGATTTTTCCTAGAATTTCTTCTCTGTAACCCGTCTTTGGAGTTTCGTCAGAAGTTTGTCTCAGAATTATCTTATTTTGTCTAAAGAGCTCAAGTTCTAAGTTATTTTCTTGTGAAGAAGATTGTGCACTAAGGTTAGGTTTGTTAACAGGAGTTTTTCCCAGAGAGAACCAAGAGAACCACCCTGCTTTATTTTCTGGAGATTCTGACTCTTTTTGATGATTTAATCTTATAAGTTTCCTGATATCTCCTTTTGCGGTTTCAAAATCTCTGGAAATGTAAAAACCCTGAATAATTGCTTTGAGATTTCTTGAAGTTTGCTCATCTGAACTTGAAACACTATAAGCCACCCCATTTCCAGATTTTTTAAGATAAATTGAAAATACTTCTGAATCCCAGACCCCTTTTAACAAAGTTCCCCCTTGTTCATATGTAAGAATAGTGGATCTTGGTAAAATGTTTGAGGGGTTGTCTCCTTCATAAAAAGCCCTCCCCGCTAAATTTCTGCTTTCAAGATTTCTTGCATGCCAGCTCATCCATTCTGCCTGCCTTACAGATTCAGAGTCAAGATAAATATTGCTTTCTCTTAATAATTTAATTAAATCTTTTAGAGAGCCGATCATGGACTGATATCCTTTGTTACTTTTAGAGTATCTGTAATTTTTTTCCACATACGCTTTTTTATTCATTTTTTAAAGACATACGGTGGGTTTTTAAGAATTATTGTAATAGAATTTCTTAGAAAATCTTGATTTTCGAAACAGAAATTTTTGAAAATAATTTCTTTTTTGTGGTGATGTTGTGCACTAAGGTTAACTTAGTTTTATAAGGGGTTTGAGATTAATTTTGCGTTGCAACTTATTGTAAGGATGTTTAAGGGTGTTTAAACAGCTGTTTAATGGTGATTTTTTGGTTTTTTGCAAGGAAAAAGAGAGAGAAACAGAGAAACTTTGGATGCATTCTGAAGAGAGGAAAGTAAAATCTTTTGGCGAAACACCCTCGGAAAAAGAAAAGATTTTTAAATATTGTTTTGCAAGAATATGCATGTTTGGTTGGCTTTTTGGTAAAAAAGAGGCAGAGAAGATAAAAGAAGAAACAAAGAGAGGTTTTGAGTCGGTAAAAAAAGACATAAACAGCGTTGCCGGATGGATTAAACACCTTGATTCTGAAAAAGAATTGCACAAAAAACATGTAAAGGATATTTGGGAAGAGTTATCGTCGGTAAAAGAAGAGATTGGAGAGATAAGAAATATTCTTTCGATTATTGGAAACGTAAATTCATCTAAGGTGTTTAAAACAGGCAAACAGGTGTTTAATAAACAAACAGCTGTTTATGGTGTTCAAACAGGTGTTCAAACAGGTGTTCAAACACCAAAATTAGATCAATTTTCAATATCTGAAAGAGCAATACTTTGGGTGCTATTAAATTCAGATATGAAGTTAAGCTATGATGATGTAGCAGCTGTTCTGGGAAAAGAGAGGACTACGATAAGAGGACAGATTAATGCCTTAAAACAAAAAAATGAGGGTTTAATTGAAGAAATTATTGAGAAAAACGGCAAAAAGAGAGTGTTTATACCTGATGAAATAAAGGAAAAGCTCTTGAAAAAAGTGAAAGTGAGAGTTGGAAGCAAAAAAAAATCGAAGAAATCCTGAAAATTTTCAGCTGGAAACTGCGGAAGTGAGAGGAACACCTATAAAATAAAAAGTGAAAGAAAAATCTTGTTAGAAAAACCAATTTTAAGCGGTTAATTCGGTGAAAAAGAGAGTTTTGAAAACGAGGAAAGACAAGGGTTTAGATAGGCGGTATACCGATGAGTTAATTAGAGTTCTCTCAGGCGCATTAATGTAGAGAGAGTGGTGATTTTTTTTAGATTTTCTGAAATAAAAAGCTGAACATTTTTGTTATTTAGCTTGTTTTTCTCGACGGGAATTCCTTTTTTAATCAGGCGGCCAATGTAATCACGAATTGAGCTTTCTGTGAGTCCCAGCTTAGTTGCAAGGGACTTATAATCACAAAATCCGAGCTCTTCTTCTGTTTGATAGAGAATTGAGAAAACAAGCCATTCCTGTTCTGTAAGTTTCTTAAATTTAAGCCGGATTTCTTTTTTTACACTGTCTAAAGAATTGAGAATCTGTTCTGCATTTTCCAGAGTTGTTTCTTGGTATTTTCTGTGTCGAAGTGTCTGTTGTCTGTCTGTCTGTCTGTCTGTTGGAACCCCTTCACTTCCAGTGGAAATATCTAAAATCTGGTTATTTAGAGGTTTAAACCCCAGATTATGTGTCGAAGGATGTGTCGAATCGTCGAAATGATTGTGGGGTTTGTTGGATTCTTGTTGAAAAAAGACGGTTTCTCTTTTGGAAGAAGAATCAGTTAGTAATTGTTTTAATTCGTCAAATTCATTATTCAAAAAAGCAATTTCTCCTTTTATCAAAGAAATTTCATCGACTAAAGAACCAATATCTTCTCTTACTTTTTTGAATGCCTCTTTAATAGGATCCATCCTGTCCTGAAAAAATTGGAGTATAAAAATTTATCCTGAGTATCCTGCAATGGCTTTGTATTTTCCATATGCTGCTTCTGAAAGAGCCCATCTGCTTCTTCTTGAGTATGACCTGCCCTTTGGGCTTTTTTTGATTTCTGCAACAAGCTTCTTTTTCCTAAGTTCAATTAAAAGAGATTTAGTAAATTCCTCGTCCCTAACAATTTCCCTGGCGATTTGAGAAGTAAATTGTGGTTTTGAGTTGGAAGAGTAAAGGAACGCGAGAATCTGCTCTGAAATTCTCTCTTTTTTTTCTGAAGAAATTTTCATAGATAATAAAATTAAAGAGCAGTTATAAAGATTTTTAATTTGAATTGATAAAAATCTGAGGTTTGAAATCTATAAACTACAAACAAATCTTCAAACCGACTGCAACAATTTAAAATTATAAATTAATCCGGATTAGGTTTTTAATTTGAATTGATAAAGTAAAGATTGGTTGGAGAATTATTTTTAATATAATAGAATTTAAGATTCACAAGAATAAATTATGCAGGGTATAGTGAAGACGAGAGAATAGAAGATAATTTCAATTAATCAAATTTTTAAGAAGCAGTTATTTTTCAGAGTCCATTTTTACGGAAGGCAGAGAAATGTGTGAAGGAAGATTCACTTCTTCTTCAAGTTCAAGCGCCTTTATAGTGGATTTCTTGATTATCAGGTTAAATATCGGTGCCCTTAGTTCCGGAGGGATTTTTTTGTCTTTCCACTGTTTTACGAGGTTTTTTGCCTCTTTTGAGTCCATAGCTGCAACAAGATTTCCTTCAAGCTCTATCTTCGCTGTATTGGTGTAATCAACATCATATTTGAACTTCATGCCGACAATTTCTTCTTTTGTTGCGAGAAAGTCAGCTTTTGTCGGTTTTATTTCGCTCACGTCAATACTGGTATTTATTTTCAAATCCTTAAAATTATCAGAGTGTTTCTCGACACTTATCTTTGAAAAGTTAAAGCCAATAAATCTCATATCAATACTCTTAAAAAAAGGTATTTAAATATTTTTGTGATGAAGGGATTAGGATTTGTTTTAAGAGCCGCTTACAGGAAAGGTAAATTTTTGTTTAATTTAAGTAGGGGGGAGCAAAATCGTCGGGAGATTGATTTGTTGCTGCATCAAAAATTTGCTGGTACTCATTAATTTCGTCAAACAATTGGTGTCTTTCTTCCTGCAAGCTTGTTCGAAGCACGGATAAATACCTGTTTTTTTGATATTGTAATATTGCTCCTGACTCATCATCTCGCGGTCCTGAGAAACTCTCCGGATTCGCAGCAATTCTATGAAGTTCCATATGAACCTCCACTAATCTTCCAACAATATCTCTCAGTGTTCTTTTTGATTCAGTCATTTTATTAGATAAAATCGGCAGTAATAAAGATTTCTGTATTTTGTTAACTATATCAAATCCTCTTCAGAAACAATCACGAAATCGCCAATTGCAATTATTGAATTATAAGGGATTAAAAGTTCACTGTTTGAAACCTTCTCCAGATTTAGGTTTCTTGTGTAGGGTGTTGAGTCCTTTACAACTATATTGATTATCTCACCGGAATTTGTCTCAAAAGTCAGGTCCTTCACAAAACCCAGGCGTTTGCCTTCCTTTGTGACAATCATTTTCCCGATAACAGAAGAGAAAGGGTTTTTATTTTGTTGCTGCATTTAGAACTAAGATTGAAATAATTTATAAACATTTCTGTAAAAAAACAGGTAGATTGGAGTAGTGATATTAAGAGAAACGATGCTTTTTTGATTTTATTTGTGTTTTGTTCTGTTGAATTTATTAAAAATACTGATTGATTTATTGGCTTTGTTTTAATCCCGCCATTTACATTTCCTTAGCTTTATTTACCCTGTCCCCATGATTTCGTCTGGAAAGCTTTTTAAAGGAATTTGGGGAAATGGTTTTTTATTTTTTATTTTTAAAAATA
>JBDRNS010000021.1:0-23325 GCA_043810865.1 archaeon
GAAACTCAGCCGCCAAAACGTTATTCACCGGCATCTATTGTAACAGAACTTGAAAAACGCGGACTGGGAACCAAAGCCACAAGAGCAAACATCATTGAAACACTTTATGACAGAGGATACATAAGAGAAAGAAGCATTGAAGCAACACCTCTTGGAATTTCTCTGATTGAAACACTTGAGAAAAATTCCCCCATAATAATTGACGAGCAACTCACAAGAAATTTTGAAAAAGAAATGGAATCGATTCAGAATTCAAAATCCGGATTTCAGGAAAGAGAAAAGAAAATAATTGATGAAGCAAAAAATGCTATTACGAAAATAATAAATCAGTTTGAAGGGCATGAAAAAGAAATTGGCGCAGAACTTCTGAAAGCAAATGTTAAATTAAACGAGGAAAGAAAAAAAGAAAACATGCTTAACATTTGCCCGATTTGCAAAAAAGGAAATCTCGCAATAACATATTCAAAAAAAACAAGAAGATACTTCGTCGCCTGCAACAAATATCCGGAATGTAAGAACACCTACTCACTCCCGCCAAATGGCTTGATTAAAAAAACAGAAAAAAACTGCGAAGAATGTGGTTTCCCGTTTTTGATGAGAATAACAAAAGGAAAACGCCCGTGGATTTTCTGTTTTAACAGGGAATGCAAAACAAACAAAGAACGTCTTGAAGAATACAGGAAAAAACAGGAAGAAAAAACAATTAGTTCTTCTTAACTTTTATATGATATCTTCCTTTTTCCATTTTTACTTTCAGGTGTTTTCTCATTGTTAATAATAAAACAGTTCCGATAAGAGAAACAGTTCCGCTTATTATAAATATCGGAGCAAATCCGTAAGTGTCTGCAATTAATCCTGTTGTAAAACTCGCAGCCGCAAGCCCAAATCCTGTTAAAGATATTGCAATCCCCCATTCAAAATTCTCATGATGTCTGTCAAGATGTCTTGAGAAAAGACCATACCAAGGAGTAAAAGCAAAAGCTCCTGCAAGTCCCATTAAAAATTGAATTCCGTAAATATGTATCGGAACACTTGCAAACAAATATAGAAAATGAGCAATACTAAAAATAAGAAATCCAATTATCATTGAATAAAAATCATCTTTTTCCCCTTTTATTTTGTCCAGGAAATAACCAATAGGAATCCTAAATGTTGACTTTATCAGCCAAACAATAGCCATCGCGATTCCTGCAACAGTTGCAGTTCCCCCAGCCACAGACCGCACAATAAATATTGAAAAAACAGGATTCAAAAAACCCATTGCTGCATTAAACATAAGATCAGAAAGAATCAAAATCCAGATAACCTTGTTTATGTTCATATTAATAATTAATTAATAAAGTTAATAAATCTAATGACTTAACAAAAAAATAAAAACAAAAAGGAGATTAAATTAAAATAAAATCATCTTCTCCTTCTTCGGCTTCTTTTGCTTCTTACTCTCGTGGTTCTGCTTGCCGGCTTTGACTTCATTCCCATCATTATGCCTTTGCAATGTTTGCACGTAAAAGCATGCAAAAGCAAATATGCTGCGGCAACAATAACTATCCACTTAGAAACCATTGCTGATAAAATCTGCGTTGGCCACCATGTGAAAACTATTATTACAATAGCCAGTACAGCCTCAGTCCATCTGCAATACATATCACACCTCCTTTTAAAATATATTTTGTTAAATATATAATGAAAAATGTATTAATAAATGTAACGTTTGCAGGTTACAATAATTATTAAATTAATAATTCGTAAAATAAAATGACAAACTTAAACGTCCTCTCAAAAAGATATGCAACTCCTGAAATAAATTATATTTTTTCTGATGAAGGAACAATTCTTGCTCAAAGAGAACTCTGGATTGCTGTAATGAAAGCACAAAAAGAGCTAGGATTAGATATTCCTTCCAAAGACATAGAAAAATTTGAGGTGGCGAAAAAAGATATTGACTTAGAAAGAATAAGAAAAATAGAAGAAATTACAAGGCATGATGTGAAGGCAGGAATTCAGGATTTTATTAATGTTTCAGGAGCAGGAGAATATATTCACCTCGGCATGACTTCGCGCGATTCGACAGACAATGTCGAACAAATGCAAAACAGAAATGCACTGGAAATAATCCTCGGAAAAAATATTTCTGCATTAAGGCACTTGATTGACAAATCCATGGAATACAAAAAGGTTGTTATCGCGGCAAGAACCCATCACCAGGCAGCCCAGCCGACTCTTCTGGGAAAAAGATTTTCCATGTGGGCTGAAGAATTAATGCTTCACTTAAAACCTCTTGAAAATTTTGCTAATGATTATCCTTTAAGAGGAATCAAAGGCCCTGTCGGAACTCAGTCAGACATGCTGGAACTTTTGGGAAGCAGAAAAAAAGTTGAAGAATTAGAGAAGATAGTTGCAAAACATCTTGGATTTGAAAAAGTTCTTTCTTCAACAGGACAAATTTATCCGCGTTCTCTTGATTTGTCTTTGGCATCGCATTTAGTTAATCTTTCTTCGACTTATGAAAATTTTGCAATAGCGATGCGACTAATGGCGGGCTACGAACAGATTACAGAAGGATTCAAAGAAGGACAGGTAGGAAGCAGCGCAATGCCGCATAAAATGAATACAAGAAGTTCTGAAAGAATAAAAGGATTTGGAACATTACTAAAAGGATATCAGGACATGCTCTCAAGAATTTCAGGAGAGCAGTGGGAAGAAGGAGATGTTTCATGTTCAGTAGTAAGAAGAGTTGCAATTCCGGATATGTTTTACGCTGCCGACGGACAACTTGAAACTGTATTAACTGTTTTAAATGAGATGGGAGTTTATGAAGGAACGATAAAAAAAGAATTGAATGAGTATCTCCCTTTGCTGGCAACAACACAAATACTAATGACCGCTATCCAAAATGAAATTGGAAGAGAGAAAGCACATCAAATAATAAAAAAACATGCTCTTGCAGAAGTTTTGAAAAAGAGAAAGACAGGCGAAGCGATGAATATTCTTAAGAGAATTTCCGAAGACACTGTGTTTTCAGAAAGAGGAATAACTTACGAATCATTAAGAGAAATTGTCTCTAATTTAGGGAATCTTTTGGGAAATGCGCCACATCAGATACAACAGGTATCAGAAAAAGCAGAATACTGGATAAAAAGATATCCTCAAAAAGCAGAATACGAACCTCAAAAAATTCTTTAAATTAAAACCATTCTCCCAATCTTTTCTGCGTCAAAAATTCATTCATCAGTTTGCTTTTTCTCAAAATTTGCTCGGGATTAAAATTGTATTTTATTTCGCCGATTTTTCTCGTGGCGTTTATAAGTTCTTCTCTGCTTGCAAAAATCATTTTTTTCCCTAAGGCCTTTCTTACACTTTCACGAACAACCCAAACACCAAGAGCAGCCCAATAACTGGGCGTTTCCAATCTTATTGCAAGAACACTCGCCTGCCTTTTCTCTCTTTCAAGATATTCCAAAATTGGCAGGCGCGCAGCATAATAACCTCCGACAGTGCTCGCGGCATAATCCTTTCTCCCGAAAAAACTTTCCGAATCTGTAGACGCTTTCAATTCCTGGCTGGGATTCCATGAACTTCCAGGATAATACAATTCAAACAATTCATAGGAAAAAACATTCGGGAAAAGCATAATCATATATTGATTTCCAAAGAATTCCCCAAAAAATAATTCATAATTTTCAATCCATTTGTAGTCCCTGATTTTTTCAAGAAGCTGTTTTCCTATTGTATCATCAGTAGCTGTAATGCTCCATCTTGTCGGAACAAGTTTTTTCCCTGTTTTTAAACCCAAAACACCGACGCTCAAGATTTTGCTCAGAGTGTATTCATCAAACTTTTTCTTGTAAAGATATTTTATCCCATCACTTGCTTTCAAATCATCATTCACAATTTTCTCAACCTGCCTGTGAATTTTTACATTCCCGGTTATTCTCGCCTTTTTCAATGTACCTTTAAGTCCGTGCGGAGTCAGAATCCTGTCCTTTTCCCTGCCGAACTGCAAGTCCCGTTTAAGTTCTATCTCAACATCAACCGGCTTGTATGCAGTTGCAATTTCCTTTGCAATCTCAACAAATTTATTTTTCAGTCGTGAATCATTTGCCTTTGAGAGAAATCTGGAATTCAGCAAACTCTCCCTGATTTTGAGAACATCTGAAATCTGGAAATTATTCTCCGCCCAGAATTTCGCGTCATCATAAAGCCATGCATTTTCATCTCTCTCTAAGGGAGATAAAATCCCGACACTCATCATAGGATATTTCATTCTGCTTCCGATAAAAACACTCGGCGGCGAATTACTGTCCAAATGAGAAAATTTTGAGATGTCTTTTGTCTTGAAACTCGTTTGAGCAATTTTTTTTATAACTTCAAATTTTATGTTATCAACCATTTCAGCTTAAGAAAAAACAAGTTTATATCTTTTTGTTGTTACTTTGGTTTCATAATCAAAAGTTTTCTTGGATTAAATTCTTATTTACTAAAACGAGCATAGCGAACGCAAATTTGGGGTGGGCGAGCGACTTCACTTCAGGAGGGAAATTTATGGGGAAATGGGGTCACGAGTAGAGCAACTTCGTGGTAGAAATTTTCAAATTTTATTGTTAACTAATATTTTGTTTTGGGGTGGGCGAACGATTTGACTTTGACTAAAGATTAGATTTATTAATAACAAAGTCGGGTCGCGAGTAGGGTGGGACTAAGTTAAAGAAAGACAAAATTTCTGGCTAACAAAAATTAATCAAATGTCTGCACTCCTAAATCCTCGCTAAAAGACCACTTCACATTAAAATTAGAACATCAATCTCGAGCGAAGCGAGACAAATTAGGGGCGGTGGTCGGGGACGTGGTGGCTCAAATAAAAATAATAAATAAAATTATGTGGGAACAAACTAACAAAAGAAATCTCTAAATAAAAATTTAATTATATCCATCCTCTTTTAAAAATTCCTGCATTTCTTATCTCAAAAACAAGTTCTTTCTGCGGTAAACTCCTGTGTTTCACAAGAATCGCTTTTCTTCTTCCCCTGTCATTTTTTAGTTCAATAATGCATTTGCTCCAGTATTTCAGCAAGTCACCCCCTACAAAATGCGTTTCTCTTTCAATTCCTTTTTTAAAATCTTCATCTGAAAGAAAATCACTATAAACTTGGTTTGTTACAATTATGGGAATTTTCTGCTTTCTTGAAATTTCAGCCAGAACTCGCATCTGCCATGCAACCATTCCGTTGACGTCTTTGACTTTTTCTTCATCTCCCGAAACTTCGCCAAGGGCAATTCTGTAAAGAGTAGCCATGCCGTCAACAACAATCAGCCCAATTTGTTCTTTTTCAACTTTATTCAGAAGATTTGAAAAAAACTTCTTCTGCTCATCAAAACTTGTTGATTCAAAAATCATTATGTTTTTCAGAATATCTTCATAATTCTCTCCGACAATCTGCCTAACCCTATCCACAGAAAACCCGCCTTCTGTATCAACGAAAATAACCTTGTTTTTTTTCTTTGCCTGCGAGCATGCTGCAAGAACTGAAAAATTTGTTTTCCCGCTTCCTGCAGGCCCGACAATCATAGTAATAACATCGCTTTCATAGCCGCCAAAAAGCCACTTGTTCAGGTCAAAACTCCCTGTTGAAATTTTCTCTGTCTTGATTTTCTTCTGCTTTTTCTCAGGCATAAAAAAATAAAAAACAAAGAGTTAATAAGTATTTTTATAAATCAGAAAAACAAGAAATTTTATGGATGAAGAGGTAATAAAAGAAATCCTGTCGAGAAAGCCGAGAAAAATTCTGACAAAAACAGAGAGTTACCTTCTGTATGAAAAAGGAATTTTCGGAAATAAAGCTCTGACTTGGAATTCTTATGACGAAATCTTAAAAAGTAATTGGACAGGGAAAGTTTGCATACGTTCAAAAAAAGGAATAAGCAGAAAAGATGTGAGATACAATCTGGAAATTGATAAAATCCTGGAAGAAGTTGAAAAATTAAAAGAACTTGGGCACAGGGAAGAAGAAATCACGTTTAATCAAAGCATGCCCGACGAACATCTCCTTTTGCAGGGAGAATTAATGACTCGCGAAAATTGTCCTTACTTGTTTTACACAACTGTAAAAAAACCTATGAATATTGGATTGGCTGAAGAAAGCAAAATTGCTGAAGGACATCATGCAAATAAAATCTTGAAAGGCAACCTCTCTGAAGAAAGCTACAATGAACTGATTAAACTCATGATGGATTTTCCCGAAAGTGTTATAGAATTCAGCACATATTCAATTCCCGTCGGAAACCTTGCACATCTAAACAGAAATACTGTATTCTGGGAAGTCAGGAATTATTAGAATCATTTTGAGGATGCTTTTCCGTTTTGCTTAAACCTTCTTTCTTTTCTTAAATCTCCAAAACCAAGCATATGAAGATATTTACTGATAGTACTAACTTCATATCCCGTTTCTCTGCCAACAAGTTCTCTGTTTCTGTGAACAAGATATAAAAAAACTATTCTTCTAACTTCTTCTCTTGGAATAGAGGGCCTGCCTCTTTTTCTCGGAGGATTATAACCTTCCATAACTTCATCTGTTATTGATTCTAAATTTCCCCCGGGAACATTTCTCTCATCACCATTTAAAAAACATAAAAGATAAGTTATATCATTTCTTCCCTTTCTTGTGCCTGTATCTCCTTGAACCTCCATATAATGATGCCCGTCATGAAGAGAAATATCATACACTAACCTTAATGACAAAAGTTCTATCTCTCCATATACTGCCCCAGTTTTTTCTTCAGGAATGCAAAAAGAAAGTCGTGTCATTTTACTTGATTTTTTTAAAATCGTTTTCAACCTTATCAAGCTCTTTTGTTATTCCCCGGATTGCTTCTTCAATCGCTTTTTTCGCTGTCTTGCCTTTCGTCTGCACTTTCAATAAAGGATTTTTCGTCGGATGCTCTCTTTTCCATGCTGCAAAAACAACGCTGGAATCTTTGTTAAGATAAACTCTCAAAATTTCTGCAATCGTGACATTATCCATTTCTATTTCCGCTTCATCTTTTGAACTCTTCAAAATATTGACTTCCATAAAGAAAAGATTAAAAATTGATTTATAAATATTTGGTTCTTATTCCTGCCTGTATTCATCAAAGTCATCGCTAACTTCCCGCCTTACTTCGCTTGAATCGCTGTTTTCAAGAATTCCTGTTTCTTTTTCTTCCCTCATTTTTCTTAAATCTTCTACAGATAAATTTTTCATTTTATCCCTGTCAAAAACTGAAAAATCTTTCTTCTCAGGAAGAGAGTAATTTTTCTTCAGCCGTATGCCCAGATAGTTTTCAATTTTGTCAATTATCCCAAAATTTCTCTTCGGAATTATTCCCTGCTCTACCATTTTTATCGCGATTTCCGGTTCGCTGATTGCTTTGGCAAGTTGCTCCTGTGAAATATGTTTTCCCCTTCTTACCCTCATAATTATCCAGTGAAAATTCGAAATCAGTTTATCTTTCAAATCAGCATCTTCTTCAGTATGCCTCCTGTAATTTCTGTCAATAATTTCTTTCAGAGTTACATCTTGTTTCCTGACTTCTTCATTTACTTTTTTTGTTCTGCTCTCAAACCCGGAGATTTTTTTCAAACGTTCATGGACATTCGGCTTATTCTCCGGATAAATTTGCTTCTTTTTGATTATTGGAAAATCCTCTCGTTTGGAACACTTTGTGCAAATTTTATCAATGCAATCCGGAAAAATAGCATCAAACAACAATGTTCTCGTTTCAGGCATTCCGCATTTATAGCAATATTCCATATTAAAAACAAATAGGAGCCCTTTTTTAAGATTTATATGGTGATTAATCTAAATAATTTTCAAGCTCTTCGGCTGTTTCAAAAGAATAAATAATATTTTTGCCATTAATAATCACTGCAGGATAATTTTTTACACCATACTTCTTCAGAAGATAATCTAAAGAAGAAATGTCCTGATTTACTGCGATAGGAATTAAGATGATGCTGTCGCTTTTTTCCTCTTTCAAATCCTGCAAAATCCTGCTCCAGACAATCTGATTTGATTTGATATAAACGTCATCACTATCATAAATATAAAGATAAACAACGCTGTTGACTTCAGGGCATTTTTCTCTGAGAGAAATTACATTCATCCACAATAAAGTTCTCAACAAATCATATTTTTTGTGAATTACTTTTACAGATTCCGTTAATTTGTTCGCCTCGTCAAATTTTTCCAGTTCCCTTGCTTCTTCATAAATCTTGTCGGCAAAATTAATGTGCGCATCCATAAGTTCATTGCATGAAATATTTTCTCCAATCAAATTTCCCAAAGCAAATGCATCATAAAGAGATGTTTCTGAATTGTAAAAAGTGACGCTCAAACTGTCTTCCCTTAACTGTTCAACATAAACACCGAAGACCAACCCCAAAGAAAAAAATAATACTGTCAGAAAAAACGCCTGCCAAAACACATGCTTCTTGCTCGCCAAAATTTTTATCTCCATGAATACCTCTTAAAAATAAACCTATGTATAGACACTATTAAAACTATCGGTCTCAGTAAAATATAAACTAAAGAATAAAAAATTACTGTGAAAAAACCGTCTTTTTCATTTATGTGTTTATTTATGATTCTGATTGCAAAAAAAATAAATCCCATCCCGAGAATAAAAACAACAACCCCTAAAAAATTCAGCACAGAGGGATTAAAATTTACATCATCAAGCATAAGAATTGCCGTCTGTGAAGCGAGAGAGTATTTCGTTGACAAATAAGAAACCAAGAATTTTCTTGAAAATCTGTATATCAATATTCCCAGTCCGAAAACTCCGAGAACAAGTGAAACAGAGAAAAAGGGAATTATGAAAAACCCGAGCATGCCTCTTCTCAAAAAACAATGTTTGTATTTCAAAAGGCACTGATATCCTCCGATATTCCATCTTATTCTTTGCTTTATCCATTTCACCAATGTCTCAGGAACAATAGTTGTCGATTTTGAAGCAAAAGACATCTTTATTTTGTAACCATCATGAATCAAATGCCACGTCGCTTCAATATCTTCAGTCATGTTTTTCCTGTCAAACCCGTTTATTTTTTTCAAAGCTGACTTCCTGTAGAGAGCCATAGGTCCGGGAGTAACATAAATTGAATCCAAAAAGCCGAGAAGCCGTCTTGTAAAAGCAATCACTTTGTATTCTATCGCCTGCATCTTCTCCATAAAATTATCTCTGTTCTTAACAATAATTCTGGTTGTAACAGCCCCTATTTTCTCGTCGTCAAAATATCCCATCATTGAACTTATGGCATGAAAATCAGGATAAGAATCAGCATCAACAACAGCAATTATCTCGCCTTTTGCAATTTTCGTTGCCTGATTCAGGGAATCCGCTTTCCCAGAATTTTTCTTGTTTAACACTTTAACCTTGCTGTATTTTTTTTCAAGCTCTTTTGCAATCTTCAAAGTCCCGTCCTTAGAACCGTCATTTATTACAATAACTTCAATAACATTCTTGTAATCTGCCTTCAAAACACTTTCAACCGTTTCTCTTATGCTTTTTTCCTCATTAAAAGCAGGAATTAAAACAGAAACAGAATATTCTTTTGTAATTCTTGGAATTTGAAAAATTTCTTTCCTGTTCTGAAAAAAAGTTAGGGCAAAAAGGCATAGGAAATAAAGCGCAATAAAAATATATGCAAAATAAACTGCTGTCAGTAATTCAATCATGTTAATTGTTATTTTTTAATTCTTTAAATGGCTTGCCTTCCTGCAAATTAAAATAATCGTAAAACTCGTCGCTCAAACTTAATTCATTCGTGTGCCCGGTTTTTTTCTTTTTTATGAGATTCAAATCAGAGAATTTCTTTACGTGTTCATATCCTTTGTTTCCTCTGATTTTTATAACAACGCTTTGCTTTATCGGCTGCTTGTATGCAATTATCGCCAGTGTTTCCTGCTCTGCTTTGCTGAATTCACTTCTTCCTCCTGCAAGCCGGTTAACAATCCATGAATATTCTTTCTTCACATCCATTTTCCACATCTTGTTTTTTTCAGTAATCTCGACAGCAGAATCATCTTTGTCATATTTTTCCTGAAGCTTTTCAATCAGCTCTCTGATTATTATAGGATTCAAATCGCTCAGGGAAATAAGTTCTTGCATTGACAAAAATCTTCCGGAAATAAAAAAAACCGCCTCAAGTTTTTTCAGGTTTTCTTTTTCAGATGCTTCGTCAATTTCCTCAGCAGTTTTAGATGAAATTTCCATGATTTAGAGAAAACGACAGGATTTAAAAAATATTGTTAATGCAAAATACCACAATAATTCTTATAAAGACATTCTAATTTAAAACATTATGCCTGAAAGTATTGATGCATTAATACAAGAAACCCCTGAGAATAAATTAAATGAACTTCTAGTTCATCTTGAAAAAATAAATGAATTTAGATTTCCTCAAATCATGCGTGTAGGAAAACCATTTATGGTAAGTGATGGAAGAGTTTATTCTGTCGGTCTTAGTACAGATTCTCCTTCTTATGCCCCTCAAACACTTAACATATTTGATGTTATCGGAGGAGAACACCTTGCACAACTTGATTTCGAAGGACTTCAACAAATTGAAGGAATAGCAACAGATGGAAATTTTATCTATGTTAACATTGAAGGAAATTTTGGTTTAAGAGGAAGTGATATTCTTCTTGCAAGGTATATACAGGAGGGAGAGGATACTTTTGGGCATGTTGAACTTGTAGACATGCCTTTAGATAAATTCGACGAGGGTTACTACAAAGATATTACTGGAGAAGTTGTCGGAATGTCTAGAGATAAGGAAATTTATGCTGTTGTAGGATTCTTTAAAAAAAATAGAATTCAAGGACCAACAAAAGGAAGTCTATTAAAGTTTCTTGAAGATGGCAGATTTGTGATACCCCAAGGGGTAACTTACTTTTTTTCTGCTGATGGGGGGAAACCCCATTTTGGATGGAGTGAGTATGAACAAGGACCTGGCGCGGGGTACCACCTCAAAGACGGAAAATTAGAATATACAGAATTTCTTTATGGAGATAGAATAAGGTACTTAGAAATAGAACCAGATGATAATGGGGGGGTTAGGGTTAATGTGAATATAGAGGGGCCAAGTGATGAAGATTGGAAAATAATTCCCTTAAACATGGTATCAAAAGATATTGGTACACTAAAAAGTAGAATGGCAAAATCATTGTGGAGAGATTCTGATATAGTTCATATTCTTTATGCGGAAACAGGAATAAAAAAGAGAGGTGTTATTCAAATTACACACCCTGCTACGATTCAAACCTATAGAATGTCATTAAAAACAATCTAAATCCTAAACCTCAGCATTGCACCAATTCCGGAGAGATTTGAAAACTGCTCTCCCTCAACTGTCTCAAGAGAAACAATTTCAATTTTTGCAGAAATATTCTCAGCCAAATTTTTGAATTCTTTTAACTTTTTTTTCTCAATATTTTTTGAAAGCAAAATTGTTTCAACCGCCCCGTATTCAAGCGCTTTCATGACATCTTTCTCCCCGTAAACAGCCATGCCCGGATTTCCGCCGAGCGTTTCAAAGAATTTCTGCAGTAATTTTTTCTCATAAATTATTTCCTGTTGCGATAAAATATCCTGCGATTTTGTAACAAGTTCCTTCAGCCCTGTTTCATCAGAATCCCCGACATCAATTCTCCCAATAACTTTTATTTTCAAATTATTTGTAAGATAATCTCCGTCGAGAAATTCGTCTTTTGTAGGTATCGGTCCGCCAACCAAAATTCCCTTAAGTTTCGGCATTTCAAAAAAATTCTTTTTCATTTCCTCTGCAATTCTTTTGTAAAAATCCCTCGTCAAACCCTCGGTAATTCTGTGAAATCTCTGACTGCTTTGCCCCCCTGCCCTTACTTTGCTTGGAACTCCCGACGTCATTTTCTGCAAAACTTCAATCCTCTTCCCCTCAAGCAAACCGATTGTCGCTTCTTTCCTGTCCATAACCAGCAATCCAAAAACCTCTGTAACTTCCATCATGGTTTTCAATGGCTCAAGAACAAATTCTTTATCACATCTGTATAATCTTATTTTCAGCGGCATCGGCGGTTCAACATCCCACAACTGCAAGTCAGTTTGCCCCTCAATCTTTGAAATGTTCCCGCAAAAAATAGCCAGCCCGTTTTCAGGCGTCTTCTTCAGCGTCTTAAGATGCCTCACAATTTTCTCAAGCGCCTCCGTGACATTTTTTCTCGTCCCTGTCGACTTGATATTTTTAGCTGTTGATTTCTCTCCCTCAAGCTGCCTCTGCACAGAATTAACATCATAATCAAAAGGAATGTAAACGCTAATAAGTTCGGTATGCTTTCCTTTGTATTGCTCAAGAATTTCTAAAAGTTCCTCAAGTTCTGATTTTGTTATCGGCATAACTCATAAATATAAAACAGATTTATAAAGTTAAGTCATTGAATTAAGAACTCTTGTGAATAAACCAGAAGGAATATCTCGTCCATTCTCATAAGAAGATGCAATATCATTTACTGTCTCTTCATAAAATCTTCTAGCATATTCTTGCCATTCTTCTAAAGAAATTCCTTCTGAATTCCCATTAAATGATCTTCTGCCAAAATAATTAAAATATCTTCTTTCAATTTCAGATTTTCTGGCTCTATTAATCAAAGAAGCTCTCCAAAACGGAAAATTTCTTAAGTTATGCGGCAAAACTTCAACGCGCAAGACGCTCACAGGATTATATCCTGAAAAAGTAACTGGCTCTGGAAAATAAATGGTTGTTCTCATACCATTAAACAAACCCATTTTTTTACTTCTTCTCCGGGCAGAAATCTCAACAAATCCCACCTCTCCCACACATCTCCTAGCCATAAATAAAAAATCAGGAATTCTTTATAAAAATTTATATTCTAAACTAAATGAATTCCACCTTAAACTTCCCTTCTCTAATCTCTTTCGCATTTGTAACATCTTTTAAATCCTCTAAAATTTTTTTTAAATCTTCATAGTTTGGCTTATTAATTGTTATAATACACTCAGCATTCATTGGTTTCTGAGCTTTTGATTTTTCTGCTCTAACTTTAGTTAATAAATCAATGAATAATGTTAACTCATTTGCATGGGATTTTATGTTTCTATCGTCCCACCCCTCTAGCTTTTTGTTATGGCTGGGCCATTTAGTTATGTGAATGCTTTTTTCTTTTTCATATTTTTTAAAATATTCTTGATAAATCTCCTCTGTAACAAAAGGTATTATTGGTGCCAACAATTTAATAAGAGTTAACAATGAATGATAAAGAATATACTGCGCTGATAATTTTTTATCTCCTTTTTCATTGTATATCCTTTTTTTTACTATCTCTAAATAATAATCACAAAAAAATTTCCAAAAAAATTCTTCAGTGTTAAATTTAGCTCTGGAATATTCATAATTCTCAAACCTATAAGTGATTGTAGAAACAGCTCTGTTTAATTCAATTAAAAATCTTTCATCAATCCTCTCAAGTTTTTTTGGTTTCCTCGGCTTTCCTTTCAAATTCATGAAAACAAATTTTGTTGCATTTCTCAGTTTAGTTATAAATTTCTTTCCTGCAATCAAGTCCTTTTCCTGGTAATCCAAATCTTCCCCTAATTTTGAGCCCGCAGCCCAGAATCTCAATGCATCTGCACCGTATTTTTTCAAAACATCCTGCGGGCTTATGACATTACCTTTCGATTTCGACATTTTTTCTCCGTTAAGCGTGACAAATCCTGAAATCATCGCATCTTTCCATGGGATTTTTTTCTCATGCAGATATGACTTCACAATTGTGTAAAAAGCCCAAGTTCTTATTATGTCATGCCCCTGCGGACGAAGGTTGAAAGGAATTTTTATTGTATTGTTTGTTAAAATTGCCGACGCTATTTGTGGTGTTAATGAAGAAGTCGCCCAGGTATCAAGAACTTTTTCTTCTCCTTCTGCTTCTCTGTTGCATTTTGCACATTTCTTTTTTGTTTGCAGAGGATCAACAGGAAGTTCTTTTTCATCAGGAAGAATAATTTTCCCGCACTTTTTGCATTCCCAAACAGGAATTGGAATTCCAAAATGCCTGTCTCTTGAAATATTCCAGTCCCATTCCAAACCTTTAACCCAGTTTTCATATCTTTTATACATATGTTCAGGATGCCATTTGATTTCTTTCCCAAGCTGAATAAATTTCTTTTTCTTATCAAGAATTTTAATAAACCATTGTTCTGTTTCAATAAATTCTATTTCTGTCCCGCACTTGTCATGAACATTAACTACATGCTTTATCTGCTTCTGCTCTTTAATCAAATTTTGATTCTTAAGTTCTTCAAGAATTTTTTTCCTAGCATCTTTTATTTTCATTCCCCCATATCCTTCAATTGTAAGCATTCCGTTTTTGTTAACAACTAATCTCGGTTTCAGTTTTTTTCTGCTGATTGCATCAACATCATATTTGTCTCCGTAAGAACAAACCATCAGCGCACCAGTTCCTTTACTCATGTCAGCGGATTCATCGGCAATTATAGGAACCTCAAAATCAAATAAGGGAACACTTGCTTCTTTCCCCGCTAAATTTACGTATCTTTTGTCTTTTGGATTTACAAAAACAGCGACGCACGCTCCAATCAGCTCAGGACGCGTCGTGGCAATCAGCAAATCTTTTCCATTACATTCAAATTTTATCGTAGAGAAAAAACTTTCAGTGTTCTTGTCTTCCAACTCTGCCTGGGCAATTGACGTTTGACATTCAGTGCACCATATAGTGGGAAAATTTTTTTTGTAAATTTCTTTTTTTTTGAACAAATCAATAAATGATTTTTGGGAGATTTTTCTTGAAGCAGCATCTATCGTTGAATATATTTTGCTGTAATCACATGAGATTCCCAAATTTTTCCAGTCCTGCACAAAATCAGGAGTTATTTCTTTCAGGGTTTTTAAGCATAATTCAATAAAATCTTTTCTTGACATATTCTTGCTTTTAACCCCTTTAATCTTTTCAATCAATCTCTCTGTCGGCAAGCCATTATCATCTGTGCCAAAAGGATAAAAGACAATTCCTCTTCCCGACGCCATTCTCTGGTATCTTGCAATAAAATCTTCCTGTGAATAAGAAAGCGCATGCCCAATATGCATTTTTCCTGAAACAGTTGGCGGAGGAGTGTCTATTGAATAAACCTTCTTGCTGTTTTTAAAACTAAAATTGTAAATTCCTTCTTTCTCCCAAAAATCAAGAATTTTCTTCTCTGTTCCTTTAAAATTAAATTCATTTTCAGACATTAATCTATTTTAACAAGAAACTTTAAATACCTTTTTCATTTCTAAAAACCATGGCAGATAACCCTGTAAATCTTCCGGCAGGATTCGGAGGATTGATGCATTTCAATGAAGAATATGAAAGTTTTCTAAATTTAAAACCAACCCATGTGATTGTCTTCGTTGCTTTGATAGTTGCATTCAGAGTTTTCCTGGGATTTTTTTACGGTTAAAATGCTTCCAGGACTCAATCCAAAAAAGATGCAGGCAGTAATGAAACAACTCGGCATGAGCCAGGAAGAAATCCCTGCAAAAAGAGTTATCATAGAAAAATCAGACAATTCCAAGATTACAATAGAAAATCCTTCTGTAACTCGAATTTCAATTCAGGGACAGGAAACTTTCCAAATCTCAGGTGATGTTTCAGAGTCAGGAAGCGAAGAATTTTCAGAGGAAGACATAAAAACAATAATGGAAAAAACAAATTCCTCTCGGGAAAAAGCACGCGAAACCCTTGAAAAGACAAACGACTTGGCGGAGGCGATTCTTCTCCTTAACAATAGTTAACTGAAGTAAGATAAAATATAAAAAGCCCAATATCTTGTATAGTTATACTTCTAAATTTGTTAGAGTCACTAGATGGAAGAGATAATTCAGGAAAAAATTAGCGCGGATCATTTGCTTTATGTTAGTTTGAAATACACAAAAACATGCGATGTAATACTAAATCTTATCCTTCGGTGGAGAAAAATGATTGAAACAGCGCTTGATGAAATTTTAAAACATGCGAAAAAAAGAAAAAGAATTCCCACAATCCCCAGCAATCCAACCACAAAAATAGAAACAATAAAGAAGCTTTTCAAAAAAGACAGGAATTTCCTTGAGGTAATTGAAATGTATGAAATGTTCAGGAAAATTGAGGATTTGAGGAAAGAAAGAATCGGCGAATTCAGAAAAAACGTAACGTTGAAAGTGTTTTATCGAGGGGAGGAGATTGACATAAATCTTGAAAAACTAAAAATTTACGCTGACAAGTTAGAAAAGTTTATAAGTGCTACAAAACAATTTCTTCTAAACTAGGATTCTAGTGATAAAATGAAAAAAATTATAGTTATAACGTCAGGTAAAGGGGGTGTCGGAAAAACAACAACAGCTGTAAATCTTGGGGCTGCACTAAATCATTTTGGCGAAAATGTATTAATTGTCGACGGCAATCTCTCAACGCCAAACATTGGTGTTCACTTCGGTTCTCCGGAAGTTCCTGTAAACCTTAACCATGTTCTCTCAAACAAGGCAGAAGCATCTGAAGCTGTCTATGAACATGATTCAGGATTGAAAATTATCCCTTCTTCTCTCTCAATGAAAGAACTAAAAAAAACAAAACCGGAAAAATTGAAAAATCTGAAGAAGGATTTTACAAAAATTTCCGATTATGTAATTGTTGACAGCGCCGCCGGTTTGGGAATAGAAGCAACATCTGCAATGGAACTTGCAGATGAATTGATAGTTGTTACAAACGCGGAAATACCTGCAATAACAGATGCATTAAAAGCAATAAAACTCGCAGAGCAAATGAAAAAAACTGTTTCAGGAGTAATAATAACAAAAGTCAGAAGAGATGACATAGAAATGCAGCCGGACACTGTAAAGGAAATGCTTGAAGTTCCTATTCTTGGAATGGTTCCTTATGATTTGCATATTTCAAAAGCACTTAACATGAGGGATGCTGTTGTTCATACACATCCCAAATCCAAACCGGCAAGAGCATACAAGGAAATCGCCGCAGGAATTCTCGGCATAAATTATAATTCAAAAAAAGACAGGGAAAAAATGATTGTTTCACTTTTAAGAAAACTCGGCTTAAGAAAATAATTTTTAATCTGTCTAATCTCGCTCCGCTCGCTATTTCTAATTAATTCTAATAAAATCTAAATTGTTAATTAATAATCTTCTGAGGCAAACAAGAAACTTCTTGATAGAAAATATTTTGTTTAGGATTTTCATTAGTTAATAATTCTCTTCTGAAGTAGGCGAGCAACTTTATGGTAGAGAGATTATTTTCAATAAGAATTATGTTATTAATTGATTTCTATGAGGGTGGGCGGGTGGGAACTAATTAAGCAGGATAAATTTTTGTGTCGGGTCGCGAGTAGTGGGAAACAAATTAAAAAGAAATAAATGTGCAGTTAACACTCAACCCTTAACACCAATAACTGCCGTCGGAATATTCTGTTCATGTCTTCCAAGTGCTCTCAGTCGTCCTGTAACCTTTCTTAAAACATTAACCAAGCCGGATTCTTCTGTTCTTTCATAAGCAACATACCTCACTCTTTCAGAAACTTCTCCTGAATTTTCCTCTGAAACCGCTGCATTATTTTTATCGTCAACAACAACACCTGAATCGCCAATAAGCGAATTTCCGTTTGCATCAGTTGTTTTTATTTCAGCAGGAACAGTATTAAGATTATTTCCCATATCGTTAAGATAAACTTCATCATTGCTCACTTCAAGTTCAAGTGGCCCATTTGTAACAGCAGCATTTCCTCTTAAAATAACTTCAGGACTCATTCCCTGGCTTTCCCTGTTCTGAATTCTCGCAGAAGAGTCAGGATTGTTTCGCACTGAAAACAGATTATTTTCTCCAAGATTCACAAAAGGATTTCCTTGATTAAAATTCGAAATTGAATTTACATCCTCCGATGACAAAGTCATTTCTTGATTTTCCAAATCAAATGAAACAGAATTTCCATTTACATTTTCTTCCTGAACTCCAAGATTAACATCAATAGAATCTCCTCTTTCCAGATTATTTTCTCCGCTTATTCCAACATTATTTATTTCAACCGGCTCATCAAGCAGGGCAGAAACCTGCTCGTCCTTGTAATTTATTTTCCCATTCAGCGACGAGCCGTCCGGAAGTGTGATTTCATTTCCATCCACTTCCATATTAACGCCGCTTCCAATGTAATACTCCTGAAATGCCTCAACATTTGCACCATCGGGAAGAATTATTTTTTGGTATCTGTTTTCTGTATCAATTATGTTCCTCGAATTTGGATAAATTGTTATGTCTTTATCTCCTGCAACATGAAACCTCTGTGAAATCTCATTCGTGGAAACATCTGCCTTCACAATATTTCCTGCAACATCAAAATCTATGTAAGTTGGATGCCCTGCATCCTCCTGCGGAATTATGTTTGCATATCTTTTTCCGTTATATGAAAGAAAAGAATCATCTTCCAAAAAAGTAAATCTGCTACTGCCATTTCCCAAATCCTCATAAGCCAAACCCTGCCCGGAAACATCTTCATGCGTTGTTCCAAAAATTTCAAACCCTATGTCTGTAAATTCATCAATCACTATTTGCTCTGCAACTCCAACCTGAACAAAAAAAGCAAACGCTATGAAAATAATAATTCCAAGGAACAAAATATTTTTATTTTCCATTTTAATACTTATTTGCAAACACGAATTCAAACGCCTCGCCGTTTATTTTTGAATTTTCATCCCTGAAAACAATTATCTTCGTTCTGTTTTCAAAATCATAAATATCTGTATAGATATCATTTCTCTTATCAACGTTTGTGATGCAACTCAGGCAAATTCCCTGCTCTGTTTGTTTATCCATAACTTCTGCAATTGAATCATAAACCACGCCAAGACGCACAGGAATTTCCGCTTTGAAGTTTTTAAGGATATTTGTATTATTTTCCTTGCTCACACTCAGAGGAAAATTAACGTCCAGGAAAACAGAATTATCATCTATTCTCGTCGAGGTTGATATTTCTCCTTTTTCAATTTGAAAATCGCCAAAATCTGAGAAGTTTCCCGTGCATTTCAAAACACTTTCATCAACATAACCGGAAATCTCTTCAGCAATTTTTTCTTTTTCAGGCATGTAATTCTTTCCGTCAAGATAATAATAAGGAATGATTTCATAAAAAGACGGCTCGGGAACATTGAGATAACCACCACCATAGCCAATCGAATAAATTCCTTCAACCCCTGCCTTCTCAACGCATTCCTGAACAAAACTAGAAACCGGCTGCGTCTCGGAACCCAGAAAATCCAGTCCGATTTGATTTCTGACTGAAAAAAATACGGCAGCCGAAGCAATTACAACAATCCCTATGATAATAAAAATCGTCAACTGTCCTCTTTTTGAAATCATGTTTTTATTAATAAAAAGATGTATATAAAGATTATTTTCCTGTTGCAATTAAAACAAAACTATTACACTCGCAACAAGTCGCTCGCTTGTTAATTTGTCCGCTCCAAAGTCGCAGAATTAATTTAAATTATAACAAAATCCATTTTCTAATCTTACCAAAAATCTTCATATTAAAATTAAATCTTAGAGAGATGGCGAGCGACTTCGTGGTAGAAAATTCTAAGTTTTATTGTTAACTAATATTTTGTTTTGGGGTGGGCGAGCGATTTGAAATAGATAAAAAACAAAGAAATAATTTACCACAGAATAGGGTGGGGGCGGGCAGGGTCGTTGGGCGGGGCATCAAGCACAGAATCGCGAGTAGGGCAGGAAATAAATAAAAGAAACAAAAAATCTCACCTTATCTTACTCCCAACTTCAATATCTTTTTCAGGAGCAAGCGGAATATTCCCCCCTATTACAGGAATCACCACCTTATCACCAGATATTCCAATGACAATTTTTTCTCCTTTTTTAACGCTTATAGGCAATTTTACATGAAATTCCTTATCACAACAATTAATTTTGAGATTATCTTTGTTAGATTCCGCTACTTCTCCAACCCGCAAATCAAATTTTAACCATTCATCAAAAGTTATTTTCGGTTTCATTTTTTGTAAATCGCACTTGCAACTGCCCTTATTGTCAATGCAACAATATTAATTAATTCATCAAACTTTAATATAAAAACAGGGTTAAGATTTATTTTCTCTTTTATTAATTTTTCCTTAATTTTAATTCCTTTTGAAAATAAAATCGCCTTTATTTTTGAATTTAATTCGTATTTTTCCAATTTTCTGGAATCTTTACAAACAACAACTCCTAATTGCAATTCTGAATTTTTTAACGCTGATAAGAACAAGTCAATATCATTAGAATCAATTAATTTGTGTTTTATCTGTAATCCCAAACTTATTTCTCCAAAAAATCCGATATTCATTCTGATAATCCCATCAATTCCAAAATCTCTCGTCTTCTTTGACTTAATCAGTTTAATATTCATGTATTCAAAGAAATCATAAACTATCTGCTCAAAATAAAATGGCCTCTCAATTTCTGTTTTCTTATTTAATTTTTCAATCAAAAAAGTATAAACATATTTTTTTATTTTTTCTTCATCAAAGATAATTGATTCTTCAGTAATAAGATTATCTTCAATCTCTGAAAATATATTAATCATTTTTAAATTCAATTACAGAACCGTTATTTACATTAACTTTGGGGGTTAACAAAGCAACCTTTCCTGATTCAGAATTATCCGCAGCAAGCAGCATTCCCTGGCTTTCAATCCCTTTCAACATTCGTGGTTCGAGATTAACAAACAAAATAACTTTCTTTCCTTTCAGTTCGTCTTTTGAATAATATGGTTTCAAACCAGCACAAACAACTCTCTTTCCGATTTCCTTCCCGACATCCAAACTAATCTTGTAAAGCTTGTCCGCATTCTCAACATCTTCGACTTTCAAAATCTTAGCCACACGCAAATCGATTTTGGACCATGTTTGAAAATCTATGTTTGTCATTTTTTAATTATCATCAATTTCAAAATATGCCTCTTTTTTAGAAGGATTAAAAACTAATTTAGCTCCTGTTTTTAACAAAAAATCTACCTCCAATAAACTGGGCTGAACAAAATTTTCTCTGCTTGAGATTGGAAAGTTAACAGGCATTTCTGTTTCCAAATTATCTCCAAATTTCAATTTTGCTTTTTCAAGGATTTTTGTAGTTACTTGCCCTCCGCCTATGTTTACTGGTTTATGTCTTCCTATTAATTTCTTAAGTTGTAAAGGGGATAATCTCATTCTCCGTAAATCTAAATTGCCAACAAGCGTTATTGGGCTTCCAGTATCAACAATTGCTCTTACAGGAATAAAGAAATTCAGTTCCTCTGACTTTAAAACAAAATGTGCCATTGGTCTTAAACTATCTGCAAAATAATATACCTGCAAGGGGACTTTTTTCATTTTAAAGAATTAGGGTAAATCCTTCAGGGTAAACATATTCTACAAATATAAATGAAGGATTCTCTCCTTTTTTTTCAACCTCGCTTATAACAGCATTTACATCTCTTCCAGAAGCAATCGGTTCAGAATTTTTTATTGCTACAAACTTTTCTGTAAACCCCTCTTTTCTTAGTTTATTTATGTTTTCATGAAACCACTTGCTGTCTCTTTCAAAATTTTCAAGTGTCTGTAATTCCTGGTTTGCCATAGTAATTTCATGGAAATTTTATATTTAAGGTTTTCTATGTTACCTCAAACTCTCCTCAATAATTTTCTGCTCTTCTTCAGTGATGTTGTAGAATTTGTAAATTTCAGTGTCGATTTCATAGTCAACATTTTTGATTTGCTGTTCCAATGATGAGAAGGATAAACTTAAAAAGTCCTTTTAATATGTTACACTAATACAATAATAGGGGACGGTATCTTTTTATAAGATATCGTTCTCTCCCTTGTATGAAAGTTATTATTTTCAATGATACTCAGAATTTTAACGGTTCTTTAAACTTTATTAACGATAAATTTAATGAAAGAGAGAAAAGATTCTGGAATTATAAAAGATATATTCCATTTCTAATTAAAAAACTTAAATCCACAGATAACCTTGTCGGGAAGGACTTACAACTGGTTAAGGTTTATTTCTATGAAGGGAAATACAGTTCAAACATGATAAACAATCTTAAATGGAGTTGTAATCAGAAAATATCAGAATTAAATAAATTGATAAATGAGCAGCAAAATATACTCAATGCGATTACTCAGGAAAAAACATCGCGGAACATAAGAAGAAAAATAAGCTCTCCGATAAATAAAATAAAAATTCAATTTGAGAAAGAACGGGAGAGATATCTAAATTATATTGAAAAACAAAAAAGAAATTTTGAAGGTCAGAGAGAATTATTTGCAGAACTGGGAAACAATTCCCTTATAGATGTCAAAACGACTCCTTTAAAGCAAAAAGAAGGAGAAGTTTATCAAAAAGGTGTCGATGTGTTGCTTGCAATTGATTTGATTCATCTTGCGCATATTGATGCATATGATATAGCTATTATTTTAAGCGGAGATACTGATCTAATAGAGGCGGTCAGATTGATTAAAACCCTTGGAAAAACGCCGGTTATTTTTTCATATCATACTGCAGGAAACCCAAAAAGAAGCAATATTTCTGATTTAATGACCGCAGGAAAATTCATAAACCTAAAAGATCTTACGACAGAAGAGATAATGGAAATTTCTGATTTAAGAAAGGATAAATAAATCTAAACCAAACTCTCCTCAATAACTTTCTTTTCCTCTTCGGTGATGTTGTAGAGTTTGTAAACAGAGGAGTTGATTCATCTCCCCTCACACCATTCACAAGTTTTATCCGGACAATCAGAATTTAATAATTTTATTGCTTTCTGAAATATTTTCTCCGCGTTCTTAACATTTATTTTCATCTTGACTAACTCTGTATTGAAAATAACCTCTCCAGTCGCCATAACTTCTTTAGGAACATAAAATAAAAGAAATCCGTAGTCCTCTGTTTCATAGCTGTTTTTTCTCAAAAGAAAGTTGTAAATATCAAGTTGATTCTGATAATGTTCTGCTGTGTCCTCTTTTAATGCAAATCCGCGGGTTTTGTAATCAAGAACAATTATTTTCCTCCCTTTTGTTAAGAGGTTGTCAACTGCCCCATGCAAAATATTTCCTTCCTTGTCTGTCCAGGAAATTCCTTTAAGATTGCTTCTCCAAACTTTTAATTTTTCAGCGTCATCAAATAATTTCATGCCAGAGCATTCTCCGTTATTGCAAAGTTCAGGCGGAAGTTTTCCCATATCTCTAAACTTGTCAAAATGTGTTTTTAGTATTCCGTCCAT